>NZ_CADEAU010000837.1 GCF_902825405.1 Micromonospora maritima
CTGCGCGACCTGCACGCCGAGGCCGCGCCGCAGGTCCTCGACGACCTCGCCGACACGCTGCGCACGCTCGGCGTGGAGACCTCACCGACCGCCCGCCCGGCACGGGCCCCGGTGACCCCGCCCATCGGTCCCCGTCGTGCGGCCTACGATCGCGGGGTGGAGGAAGACATCCGGCGGATCGGCATCATGGGCGGCACGTTCGACCCGATCCACCACGGTCACCTGGTGGCGGCGAGCGAGGTGGCCGACCGGTTCGGCCTGGACGAGGTGGTCTTCGTGCCCACCGGACAGCCGTGGCAGAAGGCGGACGAACCGGTCAGCCCGGCCGAGGACCGCTACCTGATGACGGTGATCGCCACCGCCTCCAACCCCCGCTTCCAGGTGAGCCGGGTCGACATCGACCGCGGCGGCCCCACCTACACCGTCGACACGCTGCGGGACCTGCACGCCGAGTACGGCCCGAAGGCGCAGCTGTTCTTCATCACCGGCGCGGACGCCCTGGAGCGGATCCTCTCCTGGAAGGACCTCGACGACGTCCTCGAACTGGCCCACTTCATCGGTGTGACCCGGCCGGGCTTCGAACTCTCCGACCAGCACCTCCCGGCGGACACGGTCAGCCTGGTGCAGGTGCCCGCGATGGCCATCTCCTCCACCGACTGCCGCGCCCGGGTGGGTCGGGGGGAGCCGGTCTGGTACCTGGTGCCCGACGGTGTGGTGCAGTACATCGCGAAACGGCGGCTCTATCAGCGGTAACTCCGCCCGTTATGCACCCGTGTGCCCCGGTAACCGACCAGAACTGCCAAGTCGCCACGTCGCCGGGTGTGAGAGGCTTGGAGGGTCG
This sequence comes from Micromonospora maritima, assembly GCF_902825405.1. GTDB lineage: Bacteria > Actinomycetota > Actinomycetes > Mycobacteriales > Micromonosporaceae > Micromonospora > Micromonospora maritima. Next base: position 842 of record NZ_CADEAU010000837.1, read on the forward strand.
CACGGTTGATCGAAGGAGAACGGTGACAGTTTCCGAACGCGCGCACGAGCTGGCGATGGCCGCCGCCCAGGCCGCGGCCGACAAGAAGGCACAGGACATCGTCATCATCGACGTGGGCGACCAGCTCGCGATCACCGACGCGTTCCTGGTGGCCTCGGCGCCGAACGAGCGTCAGGTGCTCGCCATCGTCGACGCCGTCGAGGAGCGCCTGCTGGAGCTGCCGGAGAAGGCCAAGCCGATCCGCCGCGAGGGCGAGCGGGGTGGCCGCTGGGTGCTGCTCGACTACGTCGACATCGTGGTGCACGTGCAGCACACCGAGGAGCGCGAGTTCTACGCCCTCGACCGGCTCTGGAAGGACTGCCCGCAGATCCCGTTCGTGGATCGCGACCTGGCCGACTCGGCCGCCGGCACCGCCACCGCCGAATGACCCGCCTGATCATCTGGCGGCACGGCAACACCGACTGGAACGCCGAGAGCCGCGTCCAGGGCCAGACCGACGTGCCGCTCAACGACCTCGGTCGGGAGCAGGCCCGCGCCGCCGCGCCCGTGCTGGCCGCGCTGCGCCCGGACGCCGTCGTCGCCAGCGACCTGCGCCGGGCCGCG
>NZ_CADEAU010000838.1 GCF_902825405.1 Micromonospora maritima
CCGGCCGGCGGACGGGGTCGGGGGCGGGGCGACGCGGTCCGGGCTCACCGCAGAGGGGGCCGCGGCGCCGGGACGGTCCGGCCGGTCCGCGCCGCACCCGGACGCCAGCAGCACCAGGACGACGCCGACCGCCATCCGTCGTCGGGACTGGGAGATCGCGCGCACGCTACTTCCTCCATCGGCCACGGCACCACGTCGGACACTCCGGCGGCGACGCGCAGAGTAGCAATCCTCCCGCCGGTGCGGACCTCGCCAGCGACGATGACGATCGACGCCTACGTCGCGACCGCCTACGGCTTGCGGGCGAGCAGTCCGACGAACGTGTGGTAGGTGTCGGTCTGCTTCGGCGCGGGCGTGCCCGGATCCGGACGCCACTCGGCCAACGGCACCAGCCCCGGCTCCAGCAGCGTCAACCCGTCGGCAAAGGAGAGGATCTCCTCATCGGTCCGCCACCGGCCGGTGCCCAGCGACTCGTTGAAGACCCGCTCGACCTCGCGGGCCTTACGGGAGCCCTCCGGGTCCCGCTCACCCGGATCACGGAAGTGCGAGATCGCCACGTAACTGCCGGACGGCAGCGCGTCGATCAACTCCGCCGACACGGCGCGCGGCTCCTCGTCGTCGCCGAGATGGTGCAGGATCGCGAAGAGCAACAACCCGACCGGCCGGTCGAAGTCGAGAAACCGGCGGACGTCCGGATCGCCGAGGATCTCCTGCGGGCGCCGGATGTCGGCCTGGATCACCGTCGCCGTGCCCTCGGCGGCGAGCAGGGCCCGCCCGTGCGCCAGGACGATCGGATCGTTGTCCACGTACACCACCCGGGCGCTCGGGTTGTGCGCGATGGCGACCTCGTGCACGTTGCCCTGGGTGGGCAGCCCGGACCCGACGTCCAGGAACTGGTCGATGCCGGCCTCGCTGACGAGGAAGCGCACCACGCGGCGCAGGAAGGCCCGGTTCGCCTGACCGGCGGCCGGCCCGTCCGGCGTGATCCGCAGGGCGTGCTCGGCGACCTTCCGGTCGACCTCGAAGTTGTCCTTGCCGCCCAGGAAGTAGTCGTACACCCGGGCCACGCTGGGAACGGTGCGGTCGATTCCGGGGGGTGCGGCCTTGTCGCCGGTCAATGGCCTCTCCATCCGATTCTGGTCAGCGCACGGGATGCTGGGGGCGGCTCCGGACTTCGTCCCGGAGTGTAGCGACCGGACGATGTGGATCGTCGCCCCGTTGGCGCAGCGTCCAGGCCCCGGCCCGGGTCGGCTCGCTGTCGCCGTGATGTCAGCGGGTAACCGGGCGTATGTCCGGCGGGACCCGCGGGTCCGACCGCCGGCACAACCTCATCGAGGCCGGCCGTCCCGCCACCGGTCGATCAGGGCCGGCAGTTCCCGCCAGAGGTAGTCGTAGAAGTCGCGCATCTCGGCGAGGCGGGCGCCGGCGACGCTGTCCGCGCC
>NZ_CADEAU010000839.1 GCF_902825405.1 Micromonospora maritima
GTTCGGCCCGGGCGTGCCGGCCACCCCGCCACCCCCGCCGGCCTGGCCGGTCGCGCCCCCGATCCGCCCGCCGCGTCCGGTCTGGCGGCGCGTCGTCTCGGTGCTGTCCACCGTGCTCACCGCCGCGCTGCTGGTGACGGTCGGTCTGTACCTGTGGCAGCGACTGCGACCGCTGGAGGTCGAACAGGTCGCGGTGGCGGTGCCCCGCCCGCCCGGCGTCGCGTGCGACGTGACCGTCGACGTGGTGGCCACGGTCCGCACCAACGGGCGCGCCGGCACGATCCGTTACCAGTGGTTCCGCTCCGACGCGCCGCCCGGCGCGCTCCTCAGCGAGCGGGTGGGCAGCGGGCAGCGGACCGCCACGCTCACCCTCAAGTGGACGTTCAGCGGGGTCGGCGCGACCACCGGGACGGCCACCGTCAACATCATCGAGCCCGCGCCGGTGCAGGCCGGCGCGCGGGTCAGCTACCGCTGCCCCGGCGGCTGACCGCGTTTCCGCGCGCGTGGGCCCGGGTAGCGCATCGGGAACGACACTGACCACATGCGTGGAGGCCCTTCGATGAGAGACAACTTCGGCGACGCGGTGGGCGACGCGTTCCGTTCGGTGATGCTGTTCCTGCCCAAGGCGGTCGCGTTCGTCGCCATCCTGGTGGTCGGCTGGCTGATCGCCAAGGCCGTGCTCAAGCTGGTGGACAAGGTGCTGGAGCGGGTGCACTTCGACCGCGCCGTCGAGCGCGGCGGCATCAAGACCGCGCTGGCCCGGTCGAAGTACGACGCCAGCGACATCGTCGCCAAGCTCGCCTACTACGGGGTGCTGCTGGTCACGCTCCAGCTCGCGTTCGGCATCTGGGGCCCCAACCCCATCTCCGACCTGATCGCCGGCGTGGTCGCCTGGCTGCCCCGGGCGTTCGTCGCGATCGTCATCGTGGTGGTGGCCGCCGCGATCGCCCGCGCGGTGAAGGACATCATCTCCAGCGCGCTCGGCGGGCTCTCCTACGGCCGGGTGCTGGCCAACCTCGCCTCGGTGTTCATCCTCGGCCTGGGCGTGATCGCCGCGCTCAACCAGATCGGCGTCGCCACCGCGGTGACCACCCCGGTGCTGATCGCGGTGCTCGCCACCGTCGGCGGCATCCTGGTCGTCGGCGTCGGCGGCGGGCTGGTCCGGCCGATGCAGAGCCGGTGGGAGACCTGGCTGACCCGGGCCGAGCAGGAGTCCCGGACCATCGCCACCCACGCCCGCGCCTACCAGGCCGGTCGACGTGACGTGGCGGCCCGCCTGGCCACCTCCGACCCGTACGGCGAGGCGGAGCTGACCCAGCCGGTGGCCCGCGACGCCGAGGCGGACCGCACGCAGCCGGTGTCGGCGTACGCGGGCGCCGAGCCGACCCAGCCGGTGCCGGCGCGTACCGGGGCGGAGGCGACCCCGACGGCG
>NZ_CADEAU010000840.1 GCF_902825405.1 Micromonospora maritima
GCCCAGCCCCAGCGCGTCGGCCTCGGCGAAGCCGCGACCGAAGCCGTCCCGCACGTCCACCAAGCCGTTGGCCAAGCCGAAGCCGCCGACCGAGACCCAGGTGCCGCCGGCCCCGCCGAAGCCGGCGCCGGCCGGCTGCAAGCCCAGCCACCGGGGCACCAAGGCGACGCAGAGCCAGGTGAAGGCGGCGCTGGCCGACGCCGCGGCCCGCACCTACTGGCCCACCTCGGCGCCGGACATCCGCATCCCGTCGGTGCTGATGAAGGCCACCGCCTGGCAGGAGAGCGGCTGGCAGTCCACCATCGTCGCCTGCGACGGCGGCGTCGGGCTGATGCAGGTCATGCCGGCCACGGCGGAGTGGATGAACCAGCGGTTCGGTCAGTCCTACGACATCGACGACTACCGGGACAACGCCTACCTCGGCGGCACCTACCTGGCCTGGCTGACCAAGTACATCGGCGACATGTACTTCGAGTCCGACTACCGGCTGGACGCCTCGCTGTGCACGGCCGAGCTGAACTCGTGCCTGCTCAACGCCGTGATCGCGGCGTACAACTACGGGCACGGCGCGGTCGCCCGGGAGGGGCAGCCGCTGGCCATCCCCAACCCGCAGTACGTCTACAACGTGCGGGACCTGATGACCACCTGCGAGTGCCTGGCCTTCTGACCGGGCGTCCGGGGGCCGGCGTGCGGCCGACCCCCGGACGTCGGGTCAGTCCCGCGCGGTGACCGGCTCGGCCGGCACGCCCGGCGCCTCGGTCGGGGTCTCCGGCTCGGGGGTGATCCGCCCGGGCCACCAGAACCGGTCGCCGAGCAGGAACGCCAGCGCCGGCACCAGCACGGTGCGCACCAGCAGCGTGTCCAGCAGCACGCCGATGCAGACGATGATGCCGATCTGGGTGAGCGTGATCAGCGGGAGCACGCCCAGCACCGCGAAGACCGCGGCCAACAGCACACCGGCGCTGGTGATGACGCCGCCGGTGACGCGCAGCGCGGAGAGCATCCCGTCCCGGGTGCCGATCCGGCGGGCGTCCTCCCGGGCCCGGGTGACCAGGAAGATGTTGTAGTCCACGCCGAGGGCGACCAGGAACACGAACGCCAGCAGCAGCACCCCGGAGTCCAGTGCCGGGAAGTCCAGCACGTGGTCGAAGAGCAGCCAGGCCGCGCCGAGGCTGGCGAAGAACGACGCGATCACGGTCAGCACCAGCAGCAGCGGGGCCAGCAGGCCGCGCAGCAGCAGCACCAGCACGGCGCCGACAAGCAGCAGGATGATCGGCAGGATCAGCTGGAGGTCGCGGGTGTTCGCCTCGTTCGAGTCGTACGTGGCCGCGACCGTGCCGCCGACCAGCGCGCCGTCCGGGGCGTCCGCGCCGGCCACGGCCGGCGGTGCCGAGTTCGGTACGGCGGCGACCGCGTCGCGCAG
>NZ_CADEAU010000841.1 GCF_902825405.1 Micromonospora maritima
GGCTGCCCGCCACGCTCGTCTTCGACCACCCCACCCCGGCCCGAGTCGCCGCGCACCTGCACGATCGGCTCGCCGCCGCCGCGCCCGCCGCCCCGACCACCCGCGCGGCGGGACCGGCCGGCACCGACGAACCCCTCGCCGTCATCGGCATGGCCTGCCGCTACCCGGGCGGCATCGCCACCCCGGACCAACTGTGGGACCTCGTCGCCGCCGGCGGGGACGCGATCGGCGGTTTCCCGGCCGACCGGGGCTGGGACCTCGACGCGCTCTACGACCCGGACGCCGAGCGGGCCGGCACCTCCACCACCCGCCACGGCGGATTCCTCGCCGACGCGGGCGACTTCGACCCGGCGTTCTTCGGCATCAGCCCTCGCGAGGCCCTCGCCATGGACCCGCAGCAGCGGCTGCTGCTGGAGACCTCGTGGGAGGCGTTCGAGTCCGCCGGTCTCGACCCGGCCACCCGCGCCGGCACCGCCACCGGCGTCTTCGTCGGCGCCGCCTCCTCCGGATACGCCGCCACCGGCGCGGACGGACTCGAAGGCCATCTGCTTACCGGCACCGCCGGCAGTGTCGCCTCCGGCCGGCTCGCCTACACGTTCGGCCTGGAGGGGCCGGCGGTCACCGTCGACACGGCCTGCTCGTCGTCGCTCGTCGCGCTGCACCTGGCCGCGCAGGCGCTGCGCTCGGGCGAGTGTGACATGGCGCTCGCCGGCGGCGTCGCGCTGATGGCCACCCCCGGCATGTTCTCCGAGTTCTCCCGCCAGGGCGGCCTGGCCCCGGACGGCCGGTGCAAGGCGTTCGGCGCGGCCGCCGACGGCACCGGCTGGGGTGAGGGCGCCGGCCTGCTGCTGGTGCAGCGGCTCTCCGACGCGCAGCGGGAGGGCCGCCGGATCCTTGCCGTGGTGCGGGGCACCGCGGTCAACTCCGACGGGGCGTCGAACGGGTTGACCGCGCCGAACGGGCCGTCGCAGCAGCGGGTGATCCGGCAGGCCCTGGCCAACGCGCGGTTGTCGCCGTCCGAGGTGGACGTGGTGGAGGCGCACGGCACCGGCACCACGCTCGGTGATCCGATCGAGGCGCAGGCGCTGCTCGCCACCTACGGGCAGGACCGGGACACGCCGCTGCTGCTCGGGTCGATCAAGTCGAACATCGGGCACACGCAGGCCGCCGCCGGTGTGGCCGGTGTGATCAAGATGGTGCTGGCCATGCGGCACGGCGTCGTCCCGGCCACGCTGCACGCCGACGAGCCGTCCCCGCACATCGACTGGACCGCCGGCGCGGTCACCCTCGTCACCGAGGCCACCCCCTGGCCCGCGTCCGACCGGCCCCGCCGCGCCGCCGTCTCCTCGTTCGGCATCTCCGGCACCAACGCCCACGCCGTCGTCGAGGCCGCCCCCACCGCACCGGCGGCCGGCC
>NZ_CADEAU010000842.1 GCF_902825405.1 Micromonospora maritima
GCCAGCGGGGCCGGGTCGACCGGGCTCGGGCTGGACATCGCGGAGCGGGCCGCCCGGGCCGGCGGCGGTCGTCTGGACCTGTCGGCCGGGCCCGACGGCGGGGCCCGGGTGGTGCTCACGCTCGGCGTCGTCGCGCCGCGCTGACACCGCCTACTCCGGCTCCCACTCGGCGAGCCTGTCGAAGAGGGCGCGGTCGCCCTCGACATGGAGGGAGTCCAGCGGTATCCGGCCGTAGAAGGACAGGACCAGCTCGCTGGCCGTACCCCGGACGGAGGCGTCGGCCGCGCCCGCGTCGGTGGGTCCGGGCAGGCGGTCGGCCCGTACGCCGTCGGCGGAGAGCTGCTGTCGCCAGGAACGGCCCTCGGTGGCGTGGTAGTCGACCGTGGCGGGCCCGTGCGGCCAGCCGGCCGTCGTGGTGCAGCAGGTGGACAGGAACTCCTCGACGCCGTCGAGTGCCACCTCGTCCGGCAGCGGTCGGGGCACGCCCACGGTGAGCTGGGCGTCGTAGGTGTGCACGGCGATCTCCTGGAGCTGGTGCCGGGCGACGGCGCCGCAGGTCCGCGGTGACTGCGACGTGCCCCACCACGTCCAGCAACCCCGGTCCGGGCCGGCGTCCCGCAGCGCGTCCAGGAGGTGCCGCGTCGAGTCGGCCATCCAGGCGACGAGGGTCGCGCGATCCCGTGGCGCGGCCGGGCCCTCCGGGGTGATCCGACCCGGGGCGTCGGGTCCGGCGGCGACGGTCGCGGCCCACGAGCGACGCCCCTCGCCCAGGTGCCGCGCCAGGTCGAACAGGGTCCAGTCCGGACACGTCGGCACCGGCAGGTCGAGGTCGGGGGCGGCAGCCACCGCGGCGCGGAGGGCCGCCGACCGCTCGTCGATCAGCCGCAGCAGTGCGGGGAACTCCAGAGTCTCGATCACCTGCCCATTCATCTCCCTTACCGTTCGCCGGGCAACCACTTTTTCCCACGCCGGCCCGGTCTTCCCGCCTTAACCCGGCCTTGTCACTCGGCTAGCGCGACGGCGACCGTCCGGGGCGCAGTCTCGACCCCAGGAATCGAGGAGAGGTGGGGACATGCGACGAACTTCCCTGGTACTGGCGGCGGCCGGCGGCGTGGCGGTGCTGGCGGTGACCGGCGCGGCGCTCGGCGTGACGGCGGCCGACCGTTCGGGTCGGCCGACCGCCCCGGCGGCCGTGACGGTCGAGGACGACCCGGCCCGGCAGGGGGCCGACGACATCGCCGGGTCGGGTGCCTCCGATGAGGACAAGCCCGACCGGCAGGGGGTGGACGACGACGCCACCACCGTTCCGGGCGCCGTCGGCGAGGACAACCCCGACCGGCGGGGCGCCGACGACACGACCGGTGTCGGCGGGGACGACCCGGCCCGGCGCGGGACCGACGACGGC
>NZ_CADEAU010000843.1 GCF_902825405.1 Micromonospora maritima
CGTGCCGGCCACGCTGCACGTGGACGCGCCGTCGCCGCACATCGACTGGTCGGCGGGGTCGGTGGAGCTGGTGACCGAGGCTCGGCCGTGGCCGGTGGTGGACCGGCCGCGTCGGGCGGCGGTGTCGTCGTTCGGCATCTCCGGCACGAACGCCCACGTCATCGTCGAGCAGCCCGCCGAGCCGGCGGACGTCGCGCCCGCGCCGACGGAAGGGCTGGTACGGACCGAGGCGGTGCTCTGGCCGCTGTCCGCCCGCTCCACCACCGCGCTCGCGCACCAGGCGCAGCGGCTCGCCCGGCACGTCCGCGAACACCCGGAACACGACCCGGCCGCCGTGGCCTGGTCGCTCGCCACCACCCGCGCCGCGCTCGACCAGCGCGCCGCCGTCGTCGGCACGGACCGCGACGACCTGCTGGCCGGCCTGGACGCCCTCGCGTCCGGCCTGCCGTCCTCCGCCCTGGTCACCGGGACGGCGGGCGTCCACGGGTCGGGTCCGGTGTTCGTGTTTCCGGGTCAGGGTGGTCAGTCGGTGCGGATGGCGGCGGGTCTGGTGGGCCGGTGCGGCCCGTTCGATGCGCGTCTTGGCGAGTGTCAGCGGGCGTTCGCGCCGTATCTGGACGTGGACCTGGTGTCGGTTCTCACGGGTGAGGACGATGCCTGGTTGGGTCGGGTGGAGATCTTGCAGCCGGTGCTGTTCGCGGTTGGTGTGTGTTTGGCGGAGGTGTGGCGGTCCGCTGGTGTGGAGCCGGCGGTGGTGATCGGTCATTCGCAGGGGGAGATGGCCGCCGCGTGTGTGGCGGGGGTGTTGTCCCTCGATGACGCGGCCCGGGCGGTGATCCTGCGGGCGCGCGCGTTGTCCGCGTTGGCGGGTTCGGGCGGGATGCTGGCGGTGGATCTGCCCGAGGCGGAGGTGGCCGCGCGGATCGAGGGTGTGCCGGGCACGGTGGTGGCGGTGCTGAACGGGCCGGGGCATGTGGTGGTGTCCGGGCCGCCGCAGACTCTGGCCGATCTGCGGGAGTCGTGGCTGGTCGAGGGGGTGCGGGCGCGGCCGGTGCCGTTCGACTACGCCTCGCACAACCCGGCCGTGGAGCAGGTCCGCGAGCGGATGCTCACCGACCTGGCGGGGCTGTCCCCGCGGCCGGGCCAGGTCCGGATGGTGTCGACGGTGACCGGCGACTGGGCCGAACCGCAGGGCATGGACGGCGGCTACTGGTACACGAACCTGCGCCAGCCGGTGCGCTTCGAGCAGGCGGTCCGCACGGCGGTCGCGGCGGGGCACGTCACGTTCGTGGAGGTGTCGGCGCATCCGGTGCTCACGCTGCCGGTGACCGCGATCCTCGACGACACCGACACCACCGGGCACACGCTGTCCACGCTGCGCCGTGGTGACGACGACCCGAC
>NZ_CADEAU010000844.1 GCF_902825405.1 Micromonospora maritima
CCTACGGCGGCGCCGACGCCACCCAGCCGGTGTACGGCGGCGGCAGCCAGTGGTCGGTGCCGGGCACCGGTCAGCCGTGGACCACCCCGGCGACCGCGCCCGGCGACGGCGCGCCCGGCGGGGTGAAGGGCCTGCTCGGCCGCGTGAAGGCCTGGCCGCGCAAGGTCCAGCTCGCCGCCGCGGGTGGTCTGGCGGTGGTGCTGCTGGTCAGCGTGATCGCGCTGACCAGCGGCGGCGACGACGCTCCCCCACCGATCGTGGGCGCGCTGCCGTCCAGCTCCGCCGCCGCCTCCCCGGTGGAGATGCAGGAGCAGAGCGTCAAGGGCATCACCGTCCAGGTTCCCAAGGGGTGGGACCGCAAGACGGGCGGCGTCTTCGTCGACTACGTCGACCCGCAGGACAGCGGTCGCAAGGTCCGCCTGCTCGCGGAGGACTGGGGCGGCACCTCGGTCAGCTGGGCCGAGTTCGCCTCCCGCAACCTGCGGGACAAGAGCAAGTCGTGCGCGAAGCCCTACGAGCAGCTCGCGATGACCGAGACGACGCTGGCGGGCAAGCCGGCGGCGGAGTTCGAGTACACCTGCGGCGAGGGCGACAGCAAGCGGCACGGGATGTGGCGCGGTGTGGTCCAGGGCGGCAAGGTCTACTCGTTCTATCTGACCGCCGGCGAGGCCAGCTTCGCCGAGAGCAAGCCGATCTTCGACGCGATGGTCGGCTCGTTCCAGCTCACGGCGGCCAACTGAGTCGAGGGCGACGGCCAGTGGTGCTCCGCCGCCGTGCTATCAAGAGGCCATGGCGGCGGACACCACTGACCTTGACGACCTTCGCGCGCGAGCCGAGAGCTGGCTCGCCGACGACCCCGACCCGGCCGACCGGAACGAGCTGCGGGCCGTCCTCGACGGGCTGCCCGGCACCGCCGGCGAGCTGGCCGACCGGTTCGCCGGCCCGCTGACCTTCGGCACCGCCGGGCTGCGCGGCCCGCTGCGCGCCGGGCCGAACGGGATGAACCTCGCCGTGGTCACCCAGGCCGCCGCCGGGCTGGTCGGCTGGCTCGCCGCCGAGGGCGGCGAGGGCCCGCTGGTGATCGGGTACGACGCCCGGCGCGGGTCTCGCGCCTTCGCCGAGCGCACCGCGCAGGTGGCCACCGGTGCGGGCCGACCGGCGCTGCTGCTGCCCCGCCCGCTGCCCACGCCGGTGCTGGCGTTCGCGGTCCGGCAGCTCGGCGCGGTCGCCGGCGTGATGGTCACCGCCAGCCACAACCCGCCGCAGGACAACGGCTACAAGGTCTACCTGGGCGCGCAGCTCGGTGGTGAGCTGGGTGCGGGCGCGCAGATCGTGCCACCGGCCGACGCCGGCATCGAGGCGGCCATCCGCGCGGCCGGCCCGCTCG
>NZ_CADEAU010000845.1 GCF_902825405.1 Micromonospora maritima
CCGGCGCCGCCGCCGCTGCCGTACCGGCCACCGGGCGCGCCCGGCGAACCGGCTCCGATCGTCCGGCGGGCGCCCGCGCCCCGCCCGCCGATCCCGGTGAAGATCCTGATCGCCGGCGGCTTCGGGGTCGGCAAGACCACCACGGTCGGCGCCATCTCCGAGATCGCGCCGCTGACCACCGAGGCGGAGATGACGAGCGCCGGCATCGGCGTGGACGACCCGGGCGGGGTGGCCGGCAAGACCACCACCACGGTGGCGATGGACTTCGGCTGCGTGACCATCGACCGCAGCCTCAAGCTCTACCTCTTCGGCACGCCCGGCCAGGCCCGGTTCGGCTTCATGTGGGACGACCTGGCGCGGGGCGCGCTCGGCGCGCTGGTGGTGGTGGACAGCGCCCGGCTCGACGACTGCTATCCCGCGATCGACTTCTTCGAGCGGGCCGGACTGCCGTTCGCCGTCGGCGTCAACGCCTTCGACGGAAAACTGGCGCTGGACCTGCCGTCGATCCGCTGGGCGCTGGCGATCGCCGAGCACGTGCCGCTGGTGCAGTTCGACGCCCGGGACCGGCTCTCCGTCCGGGACGCCCTGCTCGTCGTCCTGGACCGGGCGCTCGACCGGGCGACCCGGTCCCGGGAGGGCTGAACCGACAGTCGATCCGGTCCGTTTTCTGGCGAAGGGGGTGGACGCGATGAGGGGTGATCTGGACGAGACACTGGCCCGGCTGGCCCGGCGCGAGGAGGCACGGCGCCGACGGGCACCGCTGCCCGTCGATCCGGTCGAGGCGGTCGAGGCGGTCGAGCGGGGTGGGCCCGGCGACGGGCCGGTCCCGGACGAGCCGCCGGGCGGGCGGGCCGGGCACGGCGCGTACCGGCTGCGGGGCGGGGAGGCGCCGCACCGGCGGGACCCGGTCGAGGAGGTCGCCGAGGCGGTCCGGCGGGTGGTCGCCGAGCATCCCGGGCTCGACGTGACGCTCCGGGTCGAGGTGGGCGGGCAGGCGTACCCGCTGCGGGTCTCCTGGGCGGGCCCGGCGGTGACGGTCGGCCCGACCGCCGCGCCGACGCCCCCGCCGGCCTGGCCGATGTCGGTGAAGACGGTGCCCGCGCCCGGTCACGACCCGCTGGACACCGACCCGGCGGCCCGGCTCGCCGAGATGATCCGTCGGGACCCGTCCCTGCTGGAGGATCCGGGCCCGCGCTGACCCCGGGCGGGGTGTGGTGCCGGCGGCTACTGTCGGCGGGTGGCGGAACCCGACCTGACCCTGACCGCGAGCCTGCGGCCGGCCGCGCTGGACGCCCGCCGGGGCGTCGTACGCCTGCACCCCGAGGTGCTGACCGCGCTGGCCCTGCGCCCCGGCGACCCGGTACGCCTGACCGGGCGCCGGGTG
>NZ_CADEAU010000846.1 GCF_902825405.1 Micromonospora maritima
GGAGCCGGGGACTCCTCGGCGGCGGGCGCCTGCTTCGGGGCGGGCGCGGCGGCCTTCTTGGTGGTCTTGGCGGTGGTCGCCCGGGAGGCCGGGGTGGCGGACCGGGCCGCGGCGACCCGGGGGCGACGGGTGCTCGCCGAGCCGTCCACGACCACCGTCACGCCCGCCTCGGAGAGCGCACGGAGGATCTTCTTGGCCTGGGCCGGGGTCACCTCAGCGGACTCGACGGTGCGCGCGAGCTGGGCCGACGTGAGCTGGCCGCCGGCGCTCTGCGCGTGGGCGATCAGGGTGTCGGTGAGCGAGCGAACGTCGGCGCCGGTCTGGCGGGGTTCTGTCACGAATGACCTTCCGGAGGCGAAAGAGCGAGCACGGCCGGGTCGTCCGGCGCAGCACGAACGGCCGTGCCGGGCGAGTCGTTGAGGGACCCCCGTGTCCCGGGCCGTCCGGTCGCTGGCGGTCCGTGGCGCGTGGGCAGGGTGAATTGTAACGCCGTCTGCCGCGATCATCCTGCGCCGCACGGCGGACCGGTGGTCCGGGACCGCCGAATGAGCGCAGATGTGGACTTTGTAAGGATGATACCCACGCGCGACGCGGGCGGTCCCGATCGTGCGGGAAGGGGACGAACATGATCACCTCGGCGCCCACGCCGCGGGAGTTGCTCACCATCGCCGTCGAGGTGGCCCGCGACGCCGCCGCCACCGCGCACCGGATGCGGGCCGAGGGCGTCTCGGTGGCTGCGACCAAGAGCACGGTGACCGACGTGGTCACCGCCGCCGACCGGGCCGTCGAGCGGCAGGTGCTGGCCGCGCTGCGGGAGCGCCGACCGGGCGACGCGGTGCTCGGCGAGGAGTACGGCACGGGGGACACCGGCCCGGTCGCCGAGGACGGCGTGCGCTGGATCGTCGACCCGATCGACGGCACCGTCAACTACCTCTACGGGCTGCCTTACTGCGCGGTCTCGCTCGCCGCCGAGGTGGCCGGCGAGGTGGTGGCCGGGGTGGTGCGCAACGTGGCCACCGGCGAGGAGTGGACCGCCACCGCCGGCGGCGGGGCCTGGCGGGACGGGGAGCGGCTGCGCTGCTCCGCCGAGACCGACCTGGGGCAGGCGCTGGTCGCCACCGGCTTCGGGTACGACGCCGGCCGCCGGGCGCACCAGGCCCGGGTGGTCGCCGAGCTGATCCCGCACGTGCGGGACATCCGCCGGATGGGCGCGGCCGCGCTCGACCTCTGCCTGGCCGCCGAGGGGCGGGTGGACGCCTACTACGAGAAGGGGCTGGCCGCCTGGGACCTCGCCGCCGGCGGCCTGGTCGCCCGCGAGGCAGGGCTGCTGGTGACCGGGCTGTCCGGTCGCGCGGCCGGGCCGGACCTGGTGCT
>NZ_CADEAU010000847.1 GCF_902825405.1 Micromonospora maritima
GGACGGGCCGGGCGCGCCCCGGTCGGCGGCCCAGGTGCCGGCCGCCGCGCCGGAGACGGTGGAGAGCGCCACCACCGCCGCCACGCTCAGCAGCCGGCTGCGCCAACTCCGCCGCCCCACCACCTGATCGGGTCCGGTGCCGTCCCGGTACCCGCGCCCGTCCGGGTCCAGCTCCGGCGAGACGAACCACGGCCCGCGCGGCTCGCCGAGTCCGGTCTGCACTGCCATGCCTGGCTCCTCACGTGTCGTGCCGTCGTCCGGTCGTGGTGTGCGGGTCAGGGCAGTCGGGAGAACCACCGCAGCGACCCGGCGGCGGCGCCCATGGCCAGGACCAGTCCGAACCCGATGAAGCGGGCCGAGACGTCCTGCCGTTCCGTGCGGTAGCCGACCGAGGTGCCGATGTCCTCGTAGACGTCCTTCAGCTCGGCGCTGGTGGAGGCCTCGTGGAAGCCGCCGCCGGTCTGGTCGGCCACCGCCTTGAGCGTCTGCCCGTCCACCGGCACCTGGATCGCCCGGCCGCCCCGGTCGACCGACCCGCCGGGCGTGCCGAAGGAGATGGTGTGCACCGGCACCTTGGCGGCGACCGCCTGGTCGGCGGCCTCCATCGGATCCATCCCGGAGGTGTTCGCGCCGTCGGAGAGGATGATGATCCGGGCCGGTGGCGGGTCCTTCGCGGCGGTCGCGTCCAGGCTCTTCACCGCGCCGAGCGAGGTGCTGATCGCCTCGCCGATCGCGGTCCCCTGCACACCGGTGATGCCCTCGGCCAGCCGTTCGATCCCCTCGTGCAGCGCCTCCCGGTCGGTGCTCGGCGGCACCAGCACCGCCGCGCTGCCGGCGAACGCGACGAGCCCGACGTTGAACTCGTCCGGCAACCCGTCGACGAACTTCCCGGCGGCCTCCTTGGCCGCGGTCAGCCGGTCCGGGTCCACGTCGGAGGCGAGCATCGAGGTGGAGACGTCCACCGCGACCATCACGGTGGCCCGCTCCCGGGGCACCCGCACCTCCGCCTCCGGCCGGGCGAAGCCGACCACCAGCAGGGCCAGCATGGCGAGGAAGAGTCCGGCCGGGACGTGCCGGCGCCAGGCCGGCCGGCGCGGGGCCACCCGGTCGAGCAGGCGCAGGTTGGTGAACCGGACCGCGTAGCGGCTCTGCCGGCGTTGCAGGACGAGATAGCCGGCGACCAGCGCGGCGACGACGAGCAGCAGCCACAGGCGGGCGGGCGACTGCCAGGTCATGCGACACCTCCCCGGACGCCGGCCGGCGCCGTCGCCAGCCGGCGCTGCTCGTGCACGTGCCGGACCACGTCCGCGCACCAGTCCCGGTCGGTGCGCAGCTCCAGGTGGGTCGCGCCGGCCCGGCGCAGCGTGCGGCG
>NZ_CADEAU010000848.1 GCF_902825405.1 Micromonospora maritima
GGCCCGCCGGCCGCCCAGCCAGAGCGCCGCCGCGCCGGCCACCACGCCGACGACCGCGCCGCCGGCCAGCAGGTAGCGGGGCAGCGACGGGCTGATGGTCCGGGCGCCGTCGGGCATCAGGCCGGTGCGGACCAGCCGGTCGTAGTTGAGCACGATCACCTTGAGCGCCTCGATCGGCCGGTCCACGAACGCGTCCGCGCCCCGGCTGATCACGGTCTCCGTGACCGCCGACCGGCCGATGTCACGCGGGCTGTCGCCACCGACCCGGGAGCAGCCGTAGGTGTCCCACTCCCCGCCGTCCCGGCTCATCGCCAGCACCAGCGTGCCCCCGGTGGCGCGTTCGGTGTCGTCGCACGCCTCGCGCAGGTCGGCTCCCGGCGCCATGAGCAGGACCACCAGCCGGCGGTTGCCGACGACCCGCTCGGCGGCGGCCCGGTCCAGGTCGACGCCGGGCGCCGCGTAGACCGACGAGGCCCGCACGTGCCGGGCCACCGGGCCGTCGAACAGGCCGCCGGACCACAGCGCCCACCCGGCCAGCGCCAGGCAGGCCAGCACCGCCCGGCCGAACGCGGTGCCGACCAGCCGGCCGAACAGCCGGCGCGCGACGGCGGTCACGACAGCCTCCCCCGCAGGTAGACGTCCGGCCGGTAGCCGGGCATCCGCACGTCCCGGGCCACCCGGTCCAGCTCGGCCGCCGCGTCGGCCAGCAGCCCGCGTACGTGCCGGTCGGGCAGGCCGTCGTCGAGCGCGTACCGGGCCGCGCGCAGCCGGCCGACGCCCCGCACCAGCGCCGGATCGGTCCGGGCGTCGGTGAGCAGGGACAGCTCCACGGCCAGCGCGGAGAGCCCGGCCAACCGGGCCGGTGTGCCACCCGGTCCGACGTCACCGGGCCGGCTCCGGCCGGCGCCGCGCACGGTCCGGATCGACAGCACCACGAACCCGGCCACGCAGCCGGCGAAGAGCCAGGGCAGCGCCGGCAGCGCCACCCGCAGCGGGTCGAACGGCCGGTACGGCAGCGGCCTGTCGAACAGCCCCGCGTAGCGCACGTCGGTCACCCGGTCCAGGTACGCGCCGAGCACGTTGAGCTGCGGATAGTCGTAGCGGCTGAGCCGGCCGCCGTACTGCGCGTAGAAACTGACGCCGACCACCTCGGCGAAGTCCGCCGCGCCGGGGCCGTGGTACTCGATCCAGCCGCCGTACATCACCACCACCGGCCGATCCGGGGCGAGCCGGTGCAGCGCCGGGCCGTACGCCGGCAACGCCGTCCCGTACGGCTGGGCCGGCAGCGCCACGAACCAGGCCCCGCCCGGGAACGCGTCCCTGGCGGCGTCCGCCGGCAGCCGGGGCAGCGTGGCGCCGGGCGCGACGTACC
>NZ_CADEAU010000849.1 GCF_902825405.1 Micromonospora maritima
CGCGAGCCCGATCCAGAGCCCCCGGCGGGACTTCGGCGCCGGCGGTGGCGGCGGCGCCCCGGCCGGCCCGCCGGGGTGGGGGTGAGCGGTGCCGGGCGGTGGCCAACCTGCCGCCGGTGGGTGCCCCTGCGTCATGTCGTTCCTCGCTCGTGCCGTACGCGGAACCGGCCGGGCGGTTCGCCCGACCGGATGACGGCAGACATCATCCCCGGTCGGGCCGCCGGATTCTGCCCCGCCCGCACGCGCCCGGGGGTTTTGTCCGGTCGGCGGCTGTCGGGAACAGGACGTCGAGACGTCCGCCACGTCCGGCCCCCAGGGGCCTCGGGACCGGCCCGGACGGTGACAGACTGAGCGACGCGATTCTGCCGGGACGTCTGAGGGGAGGCGCCGTGCGCTGGCGCAGCTTCGTGGCGGTGGGCGACAGCTTCACCGAGGGCATGGACGACGCGTATCCGGACGGCAGCTACCGGGGCTGGGCCGACCTGGTCGCCACCCGGCTCGCCGCCGAGGCGGGGCCGGACTTCGGCTACGCCAACCTGGCCATCCGGGGCCGGCTGTTCCCGAACGTCGTGGCTGAGCAGGTGCCGTCCGCTCTGGCCATGAAACCCGACCTGATCAGCTTCGCGGCCGGCGGCAACGACGTGCTGCGGCGCAACTTCGACCCGGACTCGTTCGTGCCGCGCTTCGACGCGGTGGTCGGGCGGCTGCGCGGCGGCGGCAGCGACGTGGTGCTGTTCCGGTTCGCCGACGTGATGGCCCGACTGCCCGGCCAGCGGCTGGTGGCGCCCCGGGTGACGCTGCTCAACAAGGTGGTCGGCGAGGTCGCCGAGCGGCACGGCGCGATCCTGGTCGACCTCTATGCCGACGAGGCCTACCTCAACCCGATGCTGTGGAGCACCGACCGGCTGCACCTGTCCGCGGCCGGGCACCGGCGGGTCGCCGCCCAGGTGCTCGACGCGCTCGGCGTCGGCTGCGACGAGGAGTGGCTGATGGTGCCGCCGCATCCGGCGCCCACGCCCTGGCTGGCCGCGCGCGCCGCCGACCTGCGCTGGGCCGGGCAGCACCTGGCCCCGTGGATCAGGCGGCGACTGACCGGGCGGTCCTCCGGCGACTTCGTCACCGCCAAGCGGCCGGTGCTCGGTCCGGTCGAGGCCGACTGAGCGGTGCGCACCGTGCACGCCGCCGACCTGCTGCGGCTCACCATCGACGACGAGCCCCGGGCCGGGCTGGCGGTCCTGGTCGCGGGTGACCGGGTCGAGGCGGTCGCATCGCCGGGCGAGCTGACCGACGCGTACCCGGGGGTGCGGGTGCGGCGGTGGGCCGGCACGCTCGGGCCGGCGCTGGTGCACGACGGGCCGCTGCCGCCGGCCCC
>NZ_CADEAU010000850.1 GCF_902825405.1 Micromonospora maritima
CGGGGCGAACCTGCCCGCCGGTACGCCGCCGGCACCCGCCGGCCCGGCGACCGGGCCGCTGATCGGGGTGCCCGCCGACCCGGCCACGGTCCGGGCGCTGGTGGAGGCGTTCCAGGACGGCGTACGCCGGGCCGAGGACGACGTCACCCCGGCCCCGCCGACACCGGGACGGCCCCGGCTCAGCCGCCGGGTACCCGGGGCGAACCTGGCCGTCTCCCCGGTGCCCGCGGCGCCCCCGGCCAGCTCCGACCCCGGCGACCCCGTCGAGGTCCGCAACCTCATCACCGAGTTCGAGGCGGGCGTCGCCCGTGCTCTGCGCGAAGTCAGTACCGACCGCCGCTACGAAGAGGATCCATCACGGTGACCAGCCCGTTCCTGCACGACAGCGCCGAACCGAGCACCACCGGCGACCTCAGCCCCGAGGCGCGCACCTTCAACTGGCTGCTCGACTCGTTCACCTCCAGCACGGCCGGGGTGATGGAGGCGATCGCGGTCTCCTCGGACGGGCTGCTGATGGCCATGTCCGCGATCAAGGACCGGTCCAACGCGGAGCGCCTCGCCGCCGTCGTCTCCGGCATGACCAGCCTCGCCGGTGGCGCCGCGAGCTGGTACGCGCTGGGCGCGCTCAACCGGGTCATCGTCGACATGGCCGAGGGCTACCTGCTGATCAGCGCGATCAGCAGCGGCTCGGTCCTCGGGGTGGTCGCCGACCGCTCGGCCAACCTGGGCACCGTGGCGTACGAGATGACGCTCTTCGCCGGCCGCGCCGGCGGCGCCCTGAGTCCCCGCCTGATCGCCGAGCTGAAGAACGCCGTCCAGCAATGATCCCGGGGGCCGCCGGCGGGGACCCGGAGCCGGAACCCGGCGTCCGGATCCGTCCCTTCCTGCGTGCGTCCGCCCCGGTCGGTGAGCCGGACGCGGGCGACGGGGAGCCGACCGGCCCACGCCCGTTCGTGCTGACCGCCGGACGGGTGGACGGCGACCCGGCGATCGGCCTGGAGACCCAGGTGACCGTCCGGCCGGGCAGCGGCTCCTGGGCGGTGACCGCCCGGCTGTCCCCCGAGCTGGCGGCGATCGTCGCGATCTGCGCCGAGCCGGTCTCGGTCGCCGAGATCTCCGCCCGTACCCGGATGCACTTCGGCGTGACCCGGGTGCTGGTCGGCGACCTGCGCGCCGCCGGTCACCTCGACGTGCACGTCGCGGACGTCGACGACGCCCTCGATCCCGACATCATCCTGCGAGTGATTGATGGACTCCGTGCGATCTCCTGAATGGCCGGCGGCGGCCCTGGGCGGGCCGTCCGCGAACAGCGCCCCCACCCGCTACGGCGGCCCGGCCCCGCTGATCGGCCGGGCCACGCCG
>NZ_CADEAU010000851.1 GCF_902825405.1 Micromonospora maritima
CGGACCGCGTGCAGGGTGTGCCGGTCGGTGCCGGCGAGCAGGTCGTCCTGCCGGGTGACCACGGTGAACCCGCGCGCCTCCAGCAGCGCCACCAGCTCGGCCAGCCGGCCGGCGGTCGCGGTGCCGGGGGCGTCGTGCACCTCCATGGCGACCTGCGCGACGAGCGGCCAGTGCCGGTCGTCGAGCCCGGCGAGCACGTCCGCCTCGGCCCGCTGCACGTCGATCTTCAGCAGGTCGATCCGGTCCGGGGCCAGCTCGTCCAGGACGGCCGACAGCGGCCGGACCGGCACGGTCAGCTCCCGGCCGGCGAACCGCTCGGCGAGCAGCTCGTCGGCCCGGTCGAGCAGCACGTCCCGCTCGCCGGCGCCGGCGTCACGCTCGTTGGCCAGGAACCGCTTGATCACGCCGATCTCGGCGTCCGGGTCGGCGTACGCGGCGTGCCCGGACATCATCGAGTAGCCCGGGTAGTAGGTGAAGGAGACCTCACCGGCGGCCCGGG
This sequence comes from Micromonospora maritima, assembly GCF_902825405.1. GTDB lineage: Bacteria > Actinomycetota > Actinomycetes > Mycobacteriales > Micromonosporaceae > Micromonospora > Micromonospora maritima. The sequence goes on from NZ_CADEAU010000851.1 coordinate 500, forward strand.
ACAACCCGTGGGCGTGCACCGTGGCCGGCACGGCGAACGTGGCGACGTTGCGGCGCAACGCCTCGGCCACGTCCGGCACCGGCTCGAACGCGTGGATCGTCGCGTCCGGACAGACCTGGTGCACGAAGAGCGAGAACATGCCGATGTTCGCGCCCACGTCGAGCACCGTCGCGCCGGGACGCAGCGTGATCCCGTCGCGCAGGTAGACCCGCTGGACGAAGATCTCGTCGTACAGGTAGCGGGTCTCGTGCGGGTTGATCCCGGCGATCCGCCCGAGGTCGAGCGGGGCGGACCCGGGTCGCAACCGGACGTAGGCGACCAGCCGGTCGCCGTACCCGTCGTCGTCGCGGGCGACCACGGCGGCGTCGGCCACCCCCGGGTGGTCGCGCAGCACGGCGGCGACCTCGCCCGGCTCCACCCGGAAGCCGTGGATCTTCACCTGGTCGTCGAGCCGGCCCAGGTAGCGCAGCCGCCGCCCGGCGTCGAACCGGACCCGGTCGCCGGTGCGGTAGACCCGCTCGGTGCCGCCGTCGGGCAGCGGCAGCGCGACGAACCGGCGGGCGGTCGCCTCCGGGTCGCCCGGGTATCCCTCGGCCAGCTGCGGACCGGCCACGCACAGCTCACCGGCCACCCCGGGCGGGACCGGGCGCAGCCGCTCGTCGAGCACCCGGACCGCGACGCCGGGCAGCGGCCGGCCGATGGTCGGCGGCTCGTCCGCGCGGATCTCCGCGACGGTGGTGTCCACCGTGCACTCGGTCGGGCCGTACAGGTTGACCGCACGCACGCCGGGCAGCGCCGCCACCGCCGACCACAGGTCGTCGGGGACCGCCTCGCCGCCGAGCAGCAGCAGCCCGGGCAG
>NZ_CADEAU010000852.1 GCF_902825405.1 Micromonospora maritima
CGTCGACGCCTCCTCCCGGCCCACCGGCCTGAGTCCCGCCGCCGCGGCCCTCCCGCCACCGGCGACGCCTCGCCGGTCCCCACCGCCGACCGGGCGGCCCGTGGCGACGCCACGGACCGCCGCACCATCCCACCCCGACCGCACCATCGCACGATCGAAAAGGGGGATCGCCGTGAACGATCTCTTCACCTGGGCCGCCCTGGGCAGCCTCACCGGCGCCAGCGCCGCCACCCTGCTCGCCACCAACGTCATCGGCGGCCTGATCGGACCGAGCGGCGACAAGGCGCGCAAGTGGATCGCGTTGGGCTTCGCGCTCCTGCTGTCCTACCTGACCGCCGCGTTCGCCGACGACGCCGGGCCGGAGAAGTGGATCATCGCGTTCTTCAACGGCCTGGTCATCTTCTCCGCCGCGCTCGGCATCAACCAGCTGCCCCCGGGCAACCGGCAGGCGACGCAGGCGTCGCCGACCCAGCTCGCCCAGGGGCGCGAGCCCCGCTTCGTCCGCTCCTGGGTCTGAGAGAGGTGACCCCCATGGTCTTCGGCATCATCAGCGCCGCCGTCCAGATCGTCTTCGGCGCCGTGCTCGGGCAGGCCGCCGCCGGCACCGTCGGCCTGCTGGTCGGCGCGGTGGTCGGGCTGCTCGTCGGCGGGCCCTTCGGCTGGGCGGTCGCGTCCGCCGGCACGTACGGCGCCGACCCGAAGGGGATCTTCCTCTTCGTGGTCGACCACACGTGGAGCCTGCTGAACACGTTCGCCGGCGCGCTCTACCTGGCCCTGCACCTGGTCTTCGGCCACCAGCTCGACCGGGTCGTCTCGGCCGCCAGCGGCCGGGTCAACGTGGTCGAGGGCGTCTCCCCCCGGTACGCCACCACCATCGGCACGGTCTGCGCCGGCTCCAGCCCGGGCATCCAGCGGCACGAGGACGTGCACGTGTTCCAGGCCCGGCTGCTCGGTCCGCTCTACCTGCCGCTGGTCGCGCTCAACTACGCGCTGTTCACCATCGCCCCGGTCTGGCTGCTCTGGCACGACCACACCAACGCGCCGATCAACCGCTTCACCCGCTACTTCGAGATCGGCGTCTACCCGCACGTCTGGAACGAGGCCATCGCGTACCGGATCCAGGGGACGCCGCCGCGATGACCGGTGCGATCGAGGCGGCCGTCGCGGACGTCGCGGCCTGGCTGACCGGGACGGCGGGTGCGCCCGTCCCGGTCGGTCCGCCGCGCGACGACCCGGACGGCGGCCTCACGGTGTGGCCGCTGGAGTTGCGGCCGGCCCGGCAGACCGCGACCGTCGGCGCGGCCCGCGAGCCGTACCGGTTCGTGGTCCGGCTGCTGGTCAGCGGCGGCAG
>NZ_CADEAU010000853.1 GCF_902825405.1 Micromonospora maritima
TGGCGGGGCTCGCTCCGGCGGTACGCGCGGCGGTGCGGCTGCGGCTGGTCGCGGCGACCGCCGCCGGGCTGGCCGTGGTGGTGGGGCTGGCCGCCCTGCTCGCCCCGGTGGTGGCGGGTCAGGTGGACGACCGTCCGGTCGACCCACGCCGCTACGTGGAGCCGCCGCGGGTGGAGTCGCTGGACGAGAACCCGCTGATCCGGATCTCGGGCTGGGCCCTGAACCCGGACCAGCGGCTGCTCGACGTGCGGACCCTCGCCGGTGCCGGCGACGGCGGGCCGCCGCGGATCCGACTGGCGGTGCTCAGCGACTACGACGGGGTGACCTGGCGGGTCGGGGCCACGTACCGCAACGCGGGCCGGGTCCTGCCGGCCGCCGAGCCGGCGCCCGGCGCGGCCACCGAGACGGTCCGCCAGGAGATCACGGTGGGCGACCTGACCGGGCGGCTGCTGCCGGCGGTGCCCACGCCGCGCGAGGTGACCGGTGCGCGGGTGGCGTACGACCCGGAGACCGGCACGGTCATCCGGCCGGAGGGGCTGGCACCGGGGCTGCGGTACGACGTGTCCTCGGTGCGGGAGCGCCCGGACCCGAACCTGGTCACCACCGCCAACGTGCCGGCCGGCGACGCGGTGGCCCGGGTGCTGCGGGTGCCGGACGGGGCGCCGGAACAGCTGCGCCGGCTGGCCACCCAACTCGCCGAGGAGAACGGCGCCCCGTACTCCCGGGCTGACGCGATCGCCAGGTTCCTGGCCGAGCACTACCGGGTGACCGCCGACGCGCCGAGCGGGCACGCCTACCCGAACCTGACGTTCTTCCTGTTCGGACCGCGCAACGGCGGCGGGCAGCGGGGCACGTCGGAGCAGTTCGCCGCCGCGTTCGCGGTGCTCGGTCGGCTCGCCGGCCTGCCCACCCGGGTGGTGGTCGGGTTCGAGCCCAAGGCCGACGGGCCGGTGCGGGCCGCCGACGCGTACGCCTGGCCCGAGGTGCTCTTCGAGGGCGTCGGCTGGGTGCCGTTCGACCCGATGCCGCGCCCGGATGAGGAGCCCCGCCCGGTGGAGGAGGACTTCCGGCCGAAGCCGGAGGACCCGCCGCCGTCGGAGGTGCCGGCGCCGACCGAGGAACCCTCCGCCACTCCCCCGGCCGCCGCGTCCGCGCCGGCCCGGCCCGACCGGGGCCCGGGTACGCCGGTCCTGGTCGGTGGTGGCGTCGGTGGCCTGGTGCTGCTGGTCGGTGGGGTGCTGGCGGTCCTGGCGGCGATGCGCCGCCGGTTGAGCCGGTCGCGGCTGGAGCGGGGCGACCCCGGCCGGCGGGTGACCGGTGCCTGGCGGGAGCTGACCGACGCGCTGCG
>NZ_CADEAU010000854.1 GCF_902825405.1 Micromonospora maritima
CGAGCGGGTCCTCACCGCCCTGCGCCTCGCGGGCCGCCCGCCGGGCCGCCCGCCCGGGCAGTTCGCCGGAGACCTCCGGGTCGTCCGGACGCTGCGACCGCCAGCCGCTGGTGTCGTCGACCAGCGGGTCGGCGGCGGAGTAGCCCCCGTACCGGCTCTCACCGGCGCGCTGCTCCGGGGCGCGGTAGTCGTCGTCGCGGTAGCGCGGCTCGCCCGCGGCGCGCCAGTCCGACTCGTACCCGCGGTCGCCCCAACGCGGCCCCTGCTGATCCTCGGGATAGCTCCGTCGTCCGTCCACGACGGGCACGGTATGCGACGGGCACCAGCCGCGCCATTCGGGTCGGCCCGCAACGTCGGTCCAGCTCGCGGCGGCCCCCGCCGCGGCGGGGCAGTCGCCGGGCGGTCCGGAGGCACATCCGCGGCAAGATCGTGATCCCGTCCACCTGTCGGATCTCGTCCACAGGCCGGACCGCCACGGTGCACGCCGCGCGGCGCCCGGGCGCAACCTGGCCGGCATGACGAACCGGAACCAGGCCGTCGGGGCGTACGGCGAGCGGTGCGCGCTGCGGCACCTGATCGAGACCGGCCTGCGGCCGATCGCCCGCAACTGGCGCTGCCCCGACGGGGAGATCGACATCATCGCCTGGGAGGGGCCCGTCCTCGCCTTCTGCGAGGTGAAGACCCGGCGCACCGAGCGGTACGGCGACCCCGCCGAGGCGGTGGTCCGGGCCAAGGCGCGCCGGCTGCGGGGCCTGGCCGTCCGCTGGCTCGCCGAGACCGGCACCACCGCCGACGAGGTCCGCTTCGACGTGCTCTCGGTCCGGCTCCCGGTCACCGGCCGGGCCCAGGTCGAGCACCTGCGGGGCGCGTTCTGACATGGGCTACGCCAAGATCCTCAGCGTCGGCCTGGCCGGCGTCGCCGGGCACCTCGTGGAGGTGGAGGCCGACCTCGCCCCCGGCCTGCCCGCCGTGGTCATCTCCGGCCTGCCCGACACCGCGTTGCACGAGGCCCGCGACCGGGTCCGCGCGGCCATCGTCAACTCCGGCCAGAAGTGGCCCAACCGGCGCATCACCCTCAACCTGCTGCCCGCCACGCTGCCCAAGTACGGCTCCGCCTTCGACCTGGCCATCGCCGTGGCGGTCCTCGCCGGCTCCGGCGAGCTGCCGCCGGTCGCCCTCGACGCCACGGTCGTCCTCGGCGAGCTCGGGCTCGACGGCACGGTCCGTCCGGTGCGCGGCACGCTGCCCATGGTCGCCGCCGCCGCCCGGGCCGGGTACGCGCGCGTGGTCGTGCCCGCCGGCAACGCCGCCGAGGCGGCTGTCATCCCCGGCGTCCGGGTG
>NZ_CADEAU010000855.1 GCF_902825405.1 Micromonospora maritima
CCGGGTCCAGGCTGGCCGGCGCCGGCCCGGCCGGTTCCGGGGCGGCGGCACGGGCGGTCGGGACGGTGGGCGCGATCTCCTCGGCGACTCCGGCCCGGTCCGGCCGGCCGGGCCGGAGTCTGCGGAACAGCACCATGGCTCTCCCCGGGATCGGGGCGCGCCGGCCGTCACCCCGGCGTGGCGGGCGTACGCGCTGCTGACGATCGGTGAGCGGTCCACCGCAGCATGCGACGCCGAAGGTGCGGGAGGGAAGTACCCAATCGTCCGTATCTCGGGGGATCTTCGACGGTTCGTGGAAGTTCCACGTCACTCGCGTTCGGGTTGGCACACCGGACACCAGTAGGTGACCCGGTCGCCCAACTCCTCCTTACGGATCGCGGTCCCGCAGCGCCGGCACGGATGGGCCCGGCGGCCGTAGACGTAGCTGGTCCCGCCCCGGCGCAGGACGCCCGTGGTGCTCTGCGTCCAGCGCCCCCGGTTGGCGGCCAGCAGCCGCTGGGCCAGCGTGACCGTGCCGGCCAGGTCCGGCACCGCGCGCACCGGAGTCCACGGGGACACCCCGCGCAGGAACAGCACCTCGCACTTGTAGAGGTTGCCCACCCCGGCCAGGTTCCGCTGGTCGAGCAGCGCCTCGCCGATGCTGAGGTCCGGGTGCGCGGCCAGCCGGCGGACCGCCTCGTCCGGGTCCCAGTCCGCACCGAGCAGGTCCGGCCCGAGATGGCCGACGAGGGATTCCTCCTCGCCGGCCGGGACGAGCGCCAGCTCGTGCAGGTGGTAGCCGACCGCCACCGCGCCGGGGGCGCGGAGCACCACCCGGATCAGGTGGGCCGGACGGGCCGCCCAGCGTTCGCCCGGCGCGTACGCCCGCCACGCGCCGTCCATCCGCAGGTGCGAGTGCAGCGTCCACGCGCTGCCGTCGATGTCGGCGAGCCGCAGCAGCAGGTGCTTGCCGCGGCTCGCCGACTCGCGCACGGTCCACCCGGTCAGGTCGGTGGCGGCCAGCTGCGGCACGCGAAAGTCGGACCCGGTGAGCCGGGCCCCGGCCAGCGCGCGTTGCAGGACGCGCGCGGTGTTCCAGACGGTGTCGCCTTCGGGCACCCCACCATTGTCCCCCGGCCGAGCGGAATTCGCATGTGTCGCTATTTGTAGGGAGGTTCCACTTGATCTGCGGAAACGCAACGATCAGGAGGTTCTGAGGAGAATGCCATGGCCTGTGCCCGACGACGTACCCTCGTCGCCCTGACCGCCCTGCTCACCGTCACCGCCGGACTGCCCGGCACCCACGCGTCGGCCGCCGCGTCGGCCGCGCCGTCACCCGTCGCCGCGCCGGACCG
>NZ_CADEAU010000856.1 GCF_902825405.1 Micromonospora maritima
CGACGCGTTCGCCGTGGTCGCCCGCGGCCGGGTGCAGCTGGAGCTGCGCGACGGCGCACCCGGGCCGGTCCTCGGCCGAGACGCCGCGTTCTGGCTGCGCGGCACCGGCGTACGGGCCCTGCGCAACCCCGACCGGCGCACCGCGACGGTGCGCATCCTCACCCCCGACGACGTACCCCGGAGGAACGACATGACGATCGGCAACGACACCTCGGTGGGCGCCGGCCCGGCGGCGACCCGGACCGGCCACCGCTTCCGCCGGCTCGCCGGCACCGGCCTGCTCGCCGCGCTCGCGGCGGCGGTGGTCACCACGCTCGCCGCCGCGCTCGCCCGCGCGCTCGGCGTCGACTTCGCGATCCCCGACGGCGGCGAGAGGATCCCGCTGGGCGGGTTCGCCGTGGTGACCGGCTTCTTCTCGATCGTCGGCGTGGTCCTCGCCGCCGCCCTGCTGCGGTGGAGCGCCCACCCCGCCGCCCGGTTCGGGTGGACGGCCGGAACGCTGACCGCGATCTCGCTGGTCCCGCCGTTCCTGGTCGGGGCGGACGCCGCCACCGTCGCCGCGCTGGTCGGGTTGCACCTCGTCGCGGCGGCGGTGATGATCCCGACCCTGGTGCGCTTCCTGCGCGCCCGGTGACGACCCCGGTCAGCTGCCGAGCGTGTACGTGCCGGCGCGGGGGACCGTCACCACGGTCCACCCGTCGTCGGCGGCGAGCGTCGCGCCGCCGGTGACTGTCGACCAGCGGTCGTGCCGGACCCGGACCGGGACCGGGCCCGGCCCGGGGGCGCGGAACGTGACCGAGGCGCCGTCCTGCCGGACCAACTCGCCGGGCGCGCCCACCAGCGGGGTGGGGTCCGCCACCGCGTACAGCCGCCAGTGCCGGCCCGACCAGACCTCGGTCAGGTACGGCTGGCCCGCGGTCACCAGCTCCGCCTCCGGCCGCCCCACCCAGGACAGCTCGACGTCCGGCACCGCCACGTACTGCACCGCGTTGTCGGCCAGCCAGGCCCGGTAGGAGTCGGGGGTCAACGGGACGCCGGTGCCGGCGGCGCCGGGGACGGTGGTGAAGAACAGCGGATTGCGGTCGATGTCGGCCTGCCGCAGCCAGCCCCGGGCCAGCGGCACCTCACCGAGGCGGGCGGCCTCCCAGTAGTTGCGCGTCGGCGGCACCTCCACCCGACCGGTGAGCCCGCGCCGGTCCAGCTCGGCGCGCAGCGGCGCGAAGTAGGCCGGATCGGCGGTCGGGTCGCCGGCGCTGCGCACGTCGGCGGTGACCACCGGCGGCTGCCACCAGCAGACCACGGCCAGCAGGGCGGCCACCGCGACCGCGCC
>NZ_CADEAU010000857.1 GCF_902825405.1 Micromonospora maritima
GCCGTCGTACCCTCGCCCCGGCCGTCGCCGTCGCCGTCGCCCGCGCCCACGGGTGGCGGCGGACCCGTCGCCGGGGCGGGCACCGGCGGACCGACCTGGAGCGCCACCGACATGCCGCCCACCCAGGGGGGCCGCTACCTGTACGTCTCCGGTGGCGGCGACGACCGGGCCGACGGCCGGTCCCGGCGAACGCCGCTGCGCACACTGGGCCGGGCCGCGCAGCTCACCCGGCCGGGGGACACCGTGCTTGTGGACGACGGGGAGTACGCCGACCGGACGAACTTCGCCGTGCTGTCGATCGAGCGCTCCGGCACCCCGCAGCGGTGGATCACCTGGGCGGCGCTGCCGGGCGCCCGGCCGATCGTGCGGGCCGGCGCCTGGCAGGGCATCCGGGTGCACGCCGCCTACGTCATCGTGCAGGGCTTCACGGTCGTCGGGGGCAGTGCCGCACTGACCGCGGCGCAACGCGCGGCGGCCCGCCGGGGGGACGTCTCCGACCCGGCCGTCTCCACCAACTGCATCAGCGTGGACGAGCAGCGCACCGCCGATCCGCCGCGCCGGCCGCACCACGTGGTCGTCTGGGGGAACACGGTGACCGACTGCCCGCTGTCGGGGATCGCCGCCCAGTTCGCCGACCACGTGACCATCGCCCACAACGAGGCCGCCCGCAACGGCCACTGGTCGCCGTACGGCGGCAGCGGCATCTCGGTGCACAGCAGCTGGAACTCCGACGGTGGCACCGGCACCAAGATGGTCGTGCGCGGCAACGTGGTGCACGACAACGCGAACCTGGTGCCCTGCCTGTGCAGCGGCGCCGCCCGGCGGATCACCGACGGCAACGGCATCATCGTCGAGTCGACGACGAACGAGGACTTCCGCGGGTCGCCGCTGCGCCAGGGCCCGTACCGGGGGCGGACCCTGGTGGAGAACAACATCGCCTACCGCAACGGCGGGCGGGGGATCAACGTCTTCGACGCGGAGCACGTCGACGTCGTGAACAACACCCTGTACCGCAACGCCACCCACTCCGCCGTCGACACCGACCTGGTGGTGACCCGGTCCCGTGACGTGCGCGTCACCAACACCGTCGTGGTGTCCGCGCCGGGTGAACCGGCCGTCGGGGTGTCCTCCTCGACCGACGTCCGGTTCAGCCACAACCTGGTCGTCGGCCGGTCGACCGCACCGGCCGACCCGGCGGGTCTGACTGCGTCTCCCCGCTTCGTCGACGCGGACTCGGCGGACTTCCGGCTGGCGGCGGGCAGCCCGGCGGTCGACAGCGGCGTCGCGGCCGGCGCGCCCGAGCGCGACGCCGCCCGGGC
>NZ_CADEAU010000858.1 GCF_902825405.1 Micromonospora maritima
GGCGAGCGCACCGGCGGCGGCGCCGCCGAAGCCGAGCACCAGCGCGCCGACCGCGCCGGCCCGGACCACACCGCGCCGGGTGACCTCGGCGTCGACCAGGTCGCCGAGGTACGGGTTGTCGGTGGGGTTGGGCACCGGGTGGTCGCACGCGTTGCCGCACCGGTACAGACAGGTCATCGCGTCGCGGCTGCCGTGGCGGGTGCCACTCAGCAGCGGGAGCAGGCGAGGACGGTCGCTCATGAGGTGGAGCCTCCTGATCGGACGTCGGAAGGCGCGCCCGGGCGATCGGCCCGCGCGCGTACCTGCCGGACGGTGCCAGGGCCCGGTGAGCGGGTGTCGGCCCGAGTGTGAACCGGACGTGAACAGCTCCGGCCTGACCTGCGGCTGAACCGATGGGCGTCACGGCACGTATGGAAGAGCGGACGCACCGCCTGCCCCGGGCGGACGCATCGTCGGTCTCCCCGCCGCCGGAAGCGAGGTACCGCCATCAGTGACCACGACGCCCAGCTGCTGCGCGCGCTGCACGACGAGCATGCCGACGCGCTGTTCGCGCACGCCCTGCGGCTGGTCAACGGCGATCGGCCACGGGCCGAGGACCTGGTGCAGGAGACGCTGCTGCGGGCCTGGCGGCACCCGGAGTCGCTCGATCCGCGGCGGGGCTCGGTCCGCGCCTGGCTCTTCACCACGGCGCGGAACCTGGCCATCGACGCGTGGCGTCGCCGCTCGGCCCGGGTCGGCGAGGTCTACACCGACGAACTCCCCGAAACCGCCGAGACGGTCGACGAGACGGAGCGCGCGGTGGAGGCGTGGACGGTGGCCGAGGCGCTCAACCGGCTGAGCCCGACCCACCGCGAGGTACTGGTCGAGTGCTTCTACCAGGGGCGGTCGGTGGCGGAGGCGGCCGCCCGGCTGGGCGTACCGCCGGGCACGGTGAAGTCGCGCACCCACTACGCGCTGCGCTCACTACGGTTGGTGCTGGCCGAGATGGGGGTGACCGGATGACCCGCTGCGAGTTCGCGCACGACGACGGGGCGTACGTGCTGGGCGCCCTCGCCCCGGCCGAGCGCGCCGCCTACGAACGGCACCTGTCCGGCTGTGCCGAGTGCCGGGAGGCGGTCGCCGAGATCGCCGTGCTGCCCGGCCTGCTGGGTCGGCTCGACCCGGCCGGGCTGGAGCAGTTCCTGGAGGTGGGGCCGGAGACCAACCGGGTGCCCGCGCTGCTCGACGCCGCCCGGGAGCGGCGGCGCCGCGAGCGGTCCCGCTCCCGCCGGCGGTACGCGGTGACCGCGCTCGCCGCCGCCGTGCTGGCGGTG
>NZ_CADEAU010000859.1 GCF_902825405.1 Micromonospora maritima
GCTTCAGCGCCGCAGCCGCCGGCACGTCGCGCTCGGCGAGTGGGCGCAGCGCCGGGGGTACGTCCGGGAGGCCGACCGGACCGCCTGGCGCGAGCGGTCGGTGCAGTTCTTCGCCGACCACTCGGTCGACCTGCTGCTCACCCCGGCGCTGGCCGGGCCGCCGCCGCAGGCCGCCGGCTGGTCCGGCCGCTCCTGGCTGGCGAACATGTCGACGAACATCAGGTACGCCCCGTACGCCGCGCCGTGGAACATCGCCGGCCTGCCGTCGATCGTGGTGCCGGTCGGTCGCCGCCCGGACGGGCTGCCGGTCGGGGTGCAGTTCGTCGGCCCGCCCGGCTCCGAGCTGCTGCTGCTCGGCGTGGCCGGACAGTTCGAGATGCAGGCGCCGTGGACGCGGCACGCTCCCGGCTATCCCCGGGTCGGTACGGGGTCGCCGGCCACCGCATGATCGTCTAACGTGTGCGCACCCCTGTCGCGCACACCCTTCCGGACGGTCCCCGATGCACTGCCAGACCTGCGGGGACGTCGCGTCCCCGGTCGACCCCGACTGCCAGCGTTGCGGCACCCCGTTCGGCCAGCCGCCGGTGCTGCCCGGCCTGCCCACGTACCCGGTCCGTGGCCTCGGCACCGCCGCGGCGGTCGCGGTCGGCGCGGCCACCGTGCTCTACCTGCCGGGCGCGCTGTTCCCGCTGGTCGGCGCGCGGATGGCCCGCACGGCGGCCGAGCAGGGTGACCGGGACCTGCTGCTGGGCGCGGCGGTCGCCGAACTGCTGCTCGGGCTGCCCTACCTGCTGGCCCTGCTGACCGCGGCGGTGCTGGTCATCATCTGGACCTGGCGGGCCCGCAAGAACATCGACGCGTTCCCGGGGGCCCTGCCGAGCCTCGGCCCGGGCTGGGCGATCGCCGGCTGGCTGGTGCCGTTCGCCAACTTCGTGGTCCCGGCCCGGGTGGTCGCCAACATCGCCCGGGACAGCCTGCTCCGGCGCACCACGCCGGCCCTGGTCGGCGTCTGGTGGGCGGCCTGGCTGGTCTTCTCGGTCGGCGACCGGTTGATCAGCCGCGGCGACGACCAGCGGTACTCGCGGCTGACCGAGTGGCCGCAGAACGACGTGGAGTACGACAGCTACGTCCGCTACTACCAGGACGCGCTCGGCGGCCGGCTGCTGCTCTCGGTGGCCTGCCTGGTCGCCGGCATCTCGTTCGTCGTGCTGATCCGCCGGGTCTCCGCCGCCCAGCAGGACCGGCTCGCCCGGGCCGTGCCCGCCTGGCCGGGCCACCCCGGCTGGCCCGGGGCCGCCGCGCCGGT
>NZ_CADEAU010000860.1 GCF_902825405.1 Micromonospora maritima
CGGTGCTGCCCGGGCGGGGGTTGGCCGGTCCGGTACGGCCGGCCCGGCACGCCGGCAGCGTCGACGTGTTCCTGGAGGCGATCGGCCGGGCGTCGCCGGGGGACGTGCTGGTGGTGGACGACGGCGGGCGCACCGACCGGGCCTGCGTCGGGGACCTGGTGGTGCGCGAGGCGCAGGCCGCGGGCGTCGCCGGCCTGGTGGTCTGGGGGCTGCACCGCGACACCGGCGACCTGGCGGCCGTCGGGCTGCCCGTGTTCAGCCTGGGCGCCGTCCCCACCGGGCCGCTGGAGCTGGATCCGCGACCGGCCGGCGCGCTGGACGCGGCACGGGTCGGTGCGTGGACGGTGGACCCGGGCGATCTGGTGCTGGCCGACGACGACGGGGTGCTCTTCGTACCCGCCGACCGCGCCGACGAGCTGGCCGACCTGGCCCGGTCCATCCGGGACACCGAGTCGCGGCAGGCCGACCGGATCCGGGCCGGCGAGACGCTGCGTACCCAGCTCGGGTTCGACGGCTACCTGACCGCCCGGGCGGCCGACCCGACGCTGACGTTCCGGGCGCACCTGCGGGCGGTGGGCGGCGCGATCGAGGAGTGAGCCGGCTCAGCCGCCGCGTGCCCAGAGCGCGAGGCGTACCCGGTTGGGACTGCCGGTCTTCGTCATCAGGCTGGTGATGTGGGTCTTCACCGTGGTCACCCCGATGTGCAGCCGGTCGGCGATCTCGGTGTTGGACAGCCCTTCGGCGACCAGGTCCAGCACGTCGCGCTCCCGCCCGGTCAGGTCGGCCGCGTGCCGGGGCGCGCCGGCCCGGGCGTGCACCGCCCGCCGGACCAGCCGCCGCAGCACCTCGGGGCTGAACGGGCTGTCTCCGGCGGCCGCCCGACGGACCCCGTCGAGCAGGTCGGCCGGAGGCGCGTCCTTGAGCAGGAAGCCGCAGGCGCCGGCGGTCAACGCCGGATAGAGGTGGTCGTCGTCGCCGAACGTGGTGAGCACCATGATCCGGGTGGCCGGCCGGTCGGCCAGGATCCGGCTGGTCGCGGTGATCCCGTCGACGCCGGGCATCCGCAGGTCCATCACCACCACGTCCGGTCGCAGGCGGGCGGCGAGGGCGACCGCCTCCCGGCCGTTGTCGGCCTCGCCGACCACCTCGAGGTCGGGCTGGGCGTCGCAGAGCATCCGCAGGCCGGCCCGGATGAGATGCTGGTCGTCGACCAGCAGCACCCGGATCACGCCGGCTCCGGCGTGACCGGACGCGGCCGGGGCGCCACGCCGGCCGGCCGGTCCGGCGCGGCCGGCGGCAGGAC
>NZ_CADEAU010000861.1 GCF_902825405.1 Micromonospora maritima
CCTCGCGGGCGGTGAGCTGGGCCCGACGCCGGCGCAGGTACGCCGCCCCCGCACCGCCGCCGCCACCCGGTTCCTCGGTGCGGGGGACGCCGCCCGGCACCACGTACCCCTTGACGCCCCACTCCTCGCGGCCGGCGAGCCGGGCCAGCGTGCCGGACAGCTCGTCGTGCCGCTCGGTCAGCACCCGGGCCACCCGCTCGTCGTCGCGGTGGACGGTGGCGAGCCGGGCCGGGACCACGGCGCCGGCGCGGGAGAGCGCGTCGACCACCGCGTGGTGGGCCCGCGCGGCGCGTTCCAACCAGCCCAGGTCCTCCAGGTTGCGGCGCAACGCCTCCTCGCCGTACTCGGCCAACGGCGCGTCGCCGACCACGGCGACGAGGCCCGCGCCGGGGACCGCGCGCACCGGCGTGCCGGCGATCCCGGCAATCCCGGCCAGGGTCGCCGGGGCCACCTCGGCCACCACACCGTGCAGCCACACGCCACTGCCGGTCTCCGGCGCGGTCGGGGCGGGTTCAGCCGTCGTCGTCATCCCACTCCTCCCTCGCGGCCCGGGCGGCGACGCGCGGCCGGCGGGACGCCTCGACCTCCTCGGGGTCACGGGGTCCCGGCTCGACCGGCGGGCGGGCCCGGGAGCTGAGCCACGGGTCGTGCTCCCACCAGTCGATGCCGATCTGCCGCGCGGTGTCCACCGAGGCGATGACCAGCCGCAGCTTCAGCGTGAGCAGTTCGATGTCGAGCAGGCTGACCCGGATGTCGCCGGCGATCACGATGCCCCGGTCGAGGACGCGTTCGAGGATGTCGCCGAGGTTCGCCGGCTCGTGTCCGGCGCCCATCACCTGACCGGTGTTCTGCACCACCGACGGCTGCCGCGCTGTGGTCATCTCAGCCCCCGTCGCCCTTGCCCCGCTGGTAGCGGCGCGTCCGCCGGTAGCCCAGCAGGTCACCGGTCATGTCCAGCTCCACCTCGTAGAGGCCGAGCAGGTCGGTCGACGCGGGGATGCGATGGTCCTCGACCACCTCCACCCCGACCCGCCAGCCGTCGTCGGTGGGCTGGACCGAGACGATCCCGAGCGGGTCCTTGCCGGTCAGCGCCACGACCTGGCGCAGCCCCTCCCGGGCCGCCTCGGCCGTGCCGATCGCCTCCTCGTCGTTCTCGTCGAGGTAGCGCTCCTCGGCCCGGCCGGCCGGCCGCCGGCGATCGCCGTCGCCGCGGATCCGTGTCGTCGTCATGTCCTCTCCCTCGCCCCCCGTTGCTGGTCGCCGCGCCGGCGGGTGGGCCGACGCCGGGCGGGCGGCG
>NZ_CADEAU010000862.1 GCF_902825405.1 Micromonospora maritima
CCCGGTGGCGCGCCGGTCGTGGGGGCGGCGACCCGGGCGGGACCGGCCGGGCAGCCGCCCGGGGTCTGGAACACGGCCGCGGCCAGGCCGAGCAGCACCGCGACCGCGGTCACCCGCAGCAGGGTCCGGCGCCGGGGGAGACCACGCCAGCGGACCGGACGCAACGCTCCCTCATCACTCGCCACCGTCGCCCCCCGCCCGTCGATCCGACCCTTCGACCAGCAGGCTAGGTGTCACCGCCCCGCCGTCGCCGGCCCTGTGGACAACCCGCCGTCCTGTGGACAACCCCGCTCGCCGCTCGCCGCTCGCCGCTCGCCGCTCGGCGCCGCCACTTCGGGGAAGTGGCTGCTTCCGGACGGATTGATACCGCCACCTCCCCGAACTGGCGAGTGGCCATGGGGCTGACGCCGCCACCTCGCCGAACTGGGGATCGGCCGTGTGGAGCTGGGGTCGCCGGCTGCCCGGGGGTGATCGCGGGGGCTCGGGCCGACGCCTTCGCGGGGCTGGTGGTCCGAAGCGCGGAGCGGGGGAACGGCGTGCGGGCAGGGTGACGGCCGGGCATGACACGTGGCCGCCCCCGGGACGGGAGCGGCCACGTTCGGTGGACGTCGGTCAGGAGGAGCTGGACGCCGCCGGCGTCTTGCTCGCCGAGGACCCGGACGTCGAACCGGACGAGCCCGAGGACGAGGAGCCGGAGGAGGACGAACCGGACGACGAGGACGAGGAGTCCGACGACGAGGACGACTCGGACTTCGCCGGCTTGCTCGTGGTGCCGGCGGCGCTGTCGGAACCGGACGAACGCGAGTCCGTGCGGTAGAAGCCGGAGCCCTTGAACACGATGCCGACGGAGTTGAAGAGCTTGCGCAGCCGCCCCTCACACGCCGGGCACTCGGTCAACGGCTCGTCCGAGAAGGACTGCACCGCCTCGAGCTGGTGGCCGCACGCGGTGCAGGCGTACTGGTACGTGGGCACGTTCTCCTCCGGATCTCAGACGGCCTGACTGGCACTCGTGGTCTTCGAGTGCCAATGGTGCGTCATCGCACCCGGGTTCGTCCAGCGGAAGCGCCCGGGCCCACACCCGGCACCGCCACCAGTCCGTCCGTGGGGGTGATCACCCAGTCCACCGGCCGGTCGTGCGGACCTGCCGGAACCGAGGTCACCAGTTCGCCGTCGTGCAGCAGCGCCACCGTCGGCACGCCGGCCGGCACCCGGGCCAGCGCCCGGTCGTACGAGCCGCCGCCCCGGCCGAGCCGGACGCCCCGGCGGTCCACCGCCAGCGCCGG
>NZ_CADEAU010000863.1 GCF_902825405.1 Micromonospora maritima
GACCCGGCGGCCGCCCGCCGGGCGGGCGCCGCGGCCCGGGCCGCCGCCCGTGACCGCTACGGCCTGGAGCGATTCCTCGCCGACTGGGACCGGCTGCTGGAGGAGGAAGTATGCGCATCGCGATGATCTCGGAACACGCCAGCCCGCTCGCCGTCCTCGGCGGGGAGGACGCCGGTGGCCAGAACACGCATGTCGCCGAGCTCTCCGCCGCGCTCGCCGCCGCCGGTCACGACGTCCGGGTCTACACCCGGCTCGACGCGGTGGACCTGCCGGTGACCGTACGCGCCCCGGACGGGTACGAGGTGGTGCACGTGCCCGCCGGCCCGGCCGAGCCGGTCGCCAAGGACGACCTGCTGCCGTACATGCCGGCGTTCTCCGACTGGCTGGCCGACCGGTGGCGCACCGGCGACTGGCAGCCCGAGGTGGTGCACGCGCACTTCTGGATGAGCGGCCTGGCGGGGCTGGCCGCGGCCCGGCGCACCGGGGTGCCGGTGGTGCAGACCTACCACGCGCTCGGCACCGTCAAGCGTCGCCACCAGGGCGCCCAGGACACCAGCCCGCCGGGCCGGATCGACCACGAGCGGGACCTGGGCCGCGCGGTGGACCGGGTCGTCGCCCAGTGCCAGGACGAGGTCGCCGAGCTGGTCCGGATGGGCGTGCCCCGCTCCCGGATGACCGTCGTGCCGTCGGGGGTGAACCTGTCCACCTTCGGTCCGCTCGGCCCGGTCGCCGAGCGGGACGGTGGCCGGGCCCGCATCCTCACCGTCGGCCGGCTTGTCGAACGCAAGGGCTTCCAGGACGTCATCCAGGCCGTCGCACTGGTCCCGGACGCCGAGTGCGTGGTGGTCGGCGGACCGCCGGCCGGCCTGCTGGAGACCGACCCGTACGCGCTGCGCCTGCGGGCGCTCGCCGACTCGCTCGGCCTCGCCGACCGGGTGCGCCTCGTCGGCGCGGTGCCCCGGGAGGAGATGGGGCGGTGGTACCGCTCGGCGGACGTGCTTGTCGCCGCCCCCTGGTACGAGCCGTTCGGGCTCACCCCGCTGGAGGCGATGGCGTGCGGCGTGCCGGTGGTCGGCACCGCGGTCGGCGGGCTGATCGACACGGTGGTGCCGGGACGTACCGGCGACCTGGTGCCGGCCCGCGACCCGGCGGCGCTCGGCGCGGCGATCCGCGGCCTGCTCGGCGACCGGATCCGCCGCTTCGCCTACGCCACCGCGGCGCTGGAACGCGCCCGGTCCCGCTACTCCTGGGCCACCGCCGCCG
>NZ_CADEAU010000864.1 GCF_902825405.1 Micromonospora maritima
CATGCCGCGCCCGGGCCCGGTGCCGACCAGCCCGGCGAGCGGGCCGCCCGGTCGGGCCAGCGGGGCGAGCACGTGCTCGGCCAGCGGGCCGGCGCTGAGGAACCCGGCCGGCACCATCAGCCAGGACAGCATCTGCGCCATGGCCAGCACCCGACCCTGGAGTTCCAGGCCCACCTTGGCCTGCACGATCGCCAGCCAGTGGGTGTTGACGAGCGCGGTGGCCAGGCCCATGCCGAACAGCCCCAGGGCGGGGAACAGCGGGTCCGGCCGCAACCCGACGGTGAGCAGCGAGACGCCGAGCAGCACGACGCTGGCCAGGATGCCGGTGGTGCGCCGGGCGGTGCCGCCCCAGACGCCCATCAGCACCGACCCGACCACCATGCCGACGCCGCTGGCGGCGAGCACCCGGCCGAGCACCGCCGGGTCGCCGAAGGAGAGCGTGAGCGGGGTGACCAGCACCTCGACCATGGCGAAGAAGTAGTTCAGCGACGCCACCAGGACGACCAGGGCGACCAGCCCGTGCCGGCGGACGATGAACCGCCAGCCGCCCAGCACCTCGCGGCGGAACGGCTCCTCCCGCCGGACGAAGAGCGTGTCGGGGAAGCGGACCGACAGCGTGACGGTCACCGCCACCACGAACGTGACCAGGTCGATCACCACGATGCCGCGCAGCCCGACGGCGAGCACCAGCGCGCCACCGACCAGCGGCGCCAGCACGGTGCTGGTGGCGGTGCCGAGCGAGACGATGCCGTTGGCCCGCCCGTAGTAGCGCTTGGGCACCAGCTGGGTGACGGCCGCCTGGTAGGCGGGTTGCTGGAACGCGGTGGCCACGGCGGTGACGGTGATCGCGGTGAGGATGTGCCAGAGGCGTAGCTGGCCGAACCAGAGCAGCAGCGCGAGACTCACCGTGCCGGTGGCGGCCAGGCAGTCGGCGAGCACCATGATTCTTCGGCGGTCCCACCTGTCGGCCAGCGCGCCGGCGATCGGGGAGAGCACCACGGCCGGCAACAGCGCCAGCACGGTGGCGGTGGCGAACAGCGACACCGACCCGGTCCGTTGGTAGACCCACAGGCCCATGCCGAACGCGGTCAGGCCGCTGCCGATCAGCGAGACCAGTTGGCCGATCGCGACCAGGTAGAACACCGCCAGGCTGGGGGTCGCCGTCCGCCGCGCCGGGACGTCCGTCGGGGCCGCGGCCCCCGGATCGGTCCGCGCCACCCCGGCCGACCGCGCCTTCCTGGGTACGCCGCCGGGCCGGGCCG
>NZ_CADEAU010000865.1 GCF_902825405.1 Micromonospora maritima
CGAGATCATGATGAGTGACTGGAGTTCAGACGTGTGCTCTTCCGATCTCGGTCGAGCAGCCGCCGGCGGGTCCAGTCGCTGGTGGCGACCACCGCGGTCGCCGCCGCCAGCGCCCGGCCCTCGGCGTCGTCCTCGATCGGCAGGTGCACCAGCACCACCAGGCGCAACCGGACGGCGTGCGGGGTGAGCACGTCCGGCACCGTCGAGGCGACCAGGCCGTCGAGCAGCACGACCGCGCCGTCCGGCAGCCCGCCGAGCAGGCCGGACAGCTCGGCCCGCTCGCGCTGACCCGGGTGCGGCCAGCCGCCCGGCACCGGGTGCTCGCGCACGGTCCAGCCGAGCGCGGCCAGTCCCCGGCAGGCGTGCCTGTCGTAGGCGTTGCCGCCACTGGGATTCGCCGGGTCGTCGACGTCACCCGGCAGCACCACGTGGACGGCGGTCATCCGGTCACAGCGACCGCTCGTAGCTCGCCCAGGCGACGTGCGACTCGTGCAGCGTGACGGTGATCCCGGCCAGCCCTCGCGCGCCCTCCCCCAGCCGTCCGGCGTGCACCGCGTCGGCGAGCCGGTCGGCCACGGTGCGGGCCAGCACCTCGGTGGTGGTGTTCACCCCGGCGAAGGCCGGCTCGTCGTCGAGGTTGCGGTAGGTCAGCTCGCCGAGCACGGCCCTGAGCTGGTCGGTCGCCAGCCCGATGTCGACCACGATCCCGTCGTCGTCCAGCTCGGCGCGGCGGAACGTGGCGTCGACGACGAACGTCGCGCCGTGCAGCCGCTGGGCCGGGCCGAAGACCTCGCCGCGGAAGCTGTGGGCGACCATCATGTGGTCCCGGACGGTCACGCTGAACACGTTCACTCCTCGCCGTAGGTGATGAGATGGCAGAGCGCCGGCAGCTCGCCCGAGGCGAGCCGGGCCAGCACGTCGGGCAGGTCGGTGAAGCGGGACCGGCCGGTGATCAGCGCGTCGAACGCGGGGTCGGCCAGCAGGTCCAGGGCCAGGGCGAGCCGGTCGGCGTAGCTGCGGTCGGCGCGCCGGGGCGACACGGTGCCGACCTGGCTGCTGCGGATGCCGAGCCGTCGGGCGTGGAACGCGCCACCGAGCGCGAGGGTGACCGGCCGGTCGCCGTACCAGCTCAGCTCCAGCACGGTGCCCTCCGGGCGGAGCAGCTCCAGGCCGCGTTGCAGCCCGTCGGCGGTGGCGCTGGCGTGCACCACCAGGTCGCGGTCGCCGGCCGCGTCGGCGGGCGCGGCGAAGTCGACGCC
>NZ_CADEAU010000866.1 GCF_902825405.1 Micromonospora maritima
GTTCGACACGGCGGTGCGGACCGCGATCGGCGCGGGACACAGCACGTTCGTGGAGATCAGTCCGCATCCGGTGCTGGCCATGCCGGTCACCGCGATCCTGGACGACACCGGCACCACCGGCCACGTGCTGTCCACGCTGCGCCGCGGCGACGACGACCCGACCCGGCTGCTGACCAACCTGGCCACCGCCCACACCGTCGGCCTGCCCGTCGACCTCACCCGCGTGCTGCCCGAGACCGACGTCGTCGACCTGCCCAGCTACGCGTTCGACCACCAGCGGTTCTGGCTCGACGGCAGCGGCGGGCCCGAGCCGGCCGCCCTGTCGTCCGACCAGACCACCGGGCCCGACGACAGCGGCTTCTGGACCGCTGTGGAGCGCGACGACCTGCCCGCCCTCGCCGAGGTGGTCGCCGGCGACGACACCCCTGCCGCAACGGCGCTCGACGCGCTCGCCCCGGCGCTGCCCCTGCTGCACCGCTGGCGCCGGCAGCGACGCCGCCAGTCCGACATCGACAGCTGGCGCTACCAGGACACCTGGAAGCCGCTCACCGGGATCACCAACCGCGGCATGACCGGCACCTGGCTGGTCGTGCTGCCCACCGGCGACATCGTCGAACCCTGGCAGGACGCGAGCGTGGAGGCGATCACCGCCGCCGGCGCCACCGTCGTCCCGGTGCCGGTCAGCACCACCGACGCCGATCGCGACCTGCTCGCCAAGCTGCTGCGCGAGGCGCTCGCCACCGGCGCCGACGACACCCCGGCCGAGGTCGCGGGCGTGGTGTCGCTGCTCGCGTTCGACGAACTGGTGCACCCGATGCACCCGTCCGTGCCCGGCGGCTTCGCCGCCACCGTCGCGCTGGTCCAGGCGCTCGGCGACATCGGCCTCGCCGCCCCGATGTGGGCGGTCACCTCCGGTGCCGTCTCGGTCGGCCGGGCCGACCTGCTCCGCTCACCCGGCCAGGCCATGGTCTGGGGCTTCGGCCGGGTCGCCGCGCTGGAACACCCGCAGCGCTGGGGCGGCCTGATCGACCTGCCCGAAGCGATCGACGAGCGCAGCGCCGGCCTGCTGGTCGCGGCCCTCACCGCCGCCGGCGAGGAGGACCAGATCGCGGTACGCCCCGCCGGCCTGCTCGGCCGGCGGCTCACCCGGGTCCCGCTCGGCGACAGCCGGCCCGCCCACCCCTGGCAGCCCTCCGGCACCGCCCTGGTCACCGGCGGCACCGGCGCCCTCGGCGGACACGCCGCCCGCT
>NZ_CADEAU010000867.1 GCF_902825405.1 Micromonospora maritima
GCGTGAAGCGGTGCGCGGCGGCGGGCCCGGCCGCGGAGGACCGGTCGAGCAGCCAGCGCACCTCGTCGGCGGTCCAGCCCAGGCCCGGCCGGGCCGCGATCTCCCGCACCAGGCGCAGGCCGACCCGGGTGTCGTCGTCGTAGAAGCGCATGCACCAGTGGTGCGCCCACATGCCGAGCGCACGCAGCCCGGCCGGGTCGAGCGAGCCGACCAGACGACCACAGGCGGTCTCGACGAACGGCCGCCCCGGGTCGTCGGCGCGGTCCCGTTCGATCGCGCCGTAGGCGGCCGGCGCCACCGCCCGCATCCGGTCGTAGAAGCCCTGCACCACCGCGGCGTCCAGCCGTGCTCGCCCCGATCGCATCAGCGGACACCCCGCCCGGCCACGCTCGCCATGCCCCGCACCTTTTCTTGAGTTGGTGGCGAGGACCGTACCGACCACTTACGACAGTTTCTCGGATCGATCGGCAAGATCCACGCCACCTCCCCGGGGTGGGGGCATCCGGGAGGCGGGGACAGCACCACCTCGCCGAGCTGGCGCGACCGCCGGCACTCACGTCCGAAAACCGCCAGCCGACCGCCGGACCTGCGAGGCAGGATCGGTGGCATGGAGCTGGACTTCGAGCGGTGCTACCGGGCCGTCGACAGCCGCGACCCGCGGTTCGACGGCTGGTTCTACACCGGCGTGACGTCGACCGGGATCTACTGCCGGCCGTCCTGCCCCGCGATGACGCCGAAACGGCAGAACGTCCGGTTCTTCCCGTCCGCCGCCGCGGCACAGGGCGCCGGGCTGCGGGCCTGCCGCCGGTGCCGGCCGGACGCGGCGCCGGGCTCCCCCCAGTGGGACGTCCGGGCCGACGTCGTGGGCCGGGCCATGCGGCTGATCGCCGACGGCGTGGTCGACCGCGACGGGGTGCCCGGGCTGGCCAGCCGGCTGGGCTACACCGAGCGGCACCTGCACCGGATGCTCCGGGCCGAGCTGGGCGCCGGTCCGCTGGCGCTGGCCCGGGCGCAACGCGCCCAGACCGCGCGGATCCTGGTCGAGACCACCGGCCTCGGCCTGGCCGAGGTCGCGTTCGCCGCCGGTTTCGGCAGCGTGCGGCAGTTCAACGACACGGTCCGCGAGGTGTACGGCGTCACCCCGTCGCAGCTGCGGGGAGTGCGGGGCGGTCGGCCCCTGGGCGGCGAACGCCCCGAAGTAGTCGTACGTCATCGGCATCAGCCAGTTGAGGTTCGTCGCGGCGCCGG
>NZ_CADEAU010000868.1 GCF_902825405.1 Micromonospora maritima
GGCCAGCCGCACCGCCGCGCCGAGCAGCGGGTGCCCGGCGGCGCCGAGACCGGCGCCGGTGACGTCGCCGCCGGCCGTGCCCGGCTCGGGCCAGAAGCGTTCCCGCTGGAAGGCGTACGGGGGCAGGTCGACCCGGGTGGCCCCGGAGCCGGCGAACACGGCCGCCCAGTCCACGGGTACGCCGGCAACGTGCAGGGCGCCCAGCGCGGTGAGCAGTTGGCGGGGGCCGTGCTCGTCGCGGCGCAGCGACCCGACCACCACGCCGGTCGGGCCGGCGGGCGCCCGGTCGAGCGCGTCCTGCACCACGACCTTGAGCACCGGGTGCGGGCTCACCTCGACGAACGCCCGGTATCCGGCGTCGATGAGCGCGTCCACGACCGGCGCGAGGCGGACCGGTTCGCGCAGGTTCCGGAACCAGTAGTCGGCGTCGAGGTCGGTGGTGTCGATCGGTTCGCCGGTGACGGTGGAGTGGAACGCGATCCGGCTCGGGCGGGGCCGCAGCGTGCCGATCGCGGCGGTGAGGTCGTCGCGGACCGCGTCGACGTGCGCGCAGTGGGAGGCGTAGTCGACCGCGACGCGCCGGGCCCGCAGCTCGCGGTCGGCGCAGGCGGCGAGCAGTTCGTCGACGGCGTCCGCGTCACCGGAGACGACGGTGACGCCGGCGCCGTTGAGCGCGGCGACGCCGAGCCGGTCGCCCCAGGGGGCGATGAGGTCGGCGGTGTCGGCGGCGGAGAGCGGTACGGAGACCATCCCGCCCCGGCCGGAGAGGGCGAGCAGGCCCCGGCTGCGGGCCACCACCAGGCGCAGCGCGTCGGGCAGGGTGAGCGCGCCGGCCACGCAGGCGGCGGCGATCTCGCCCTGGGAGTGGCCGATCACGGCGTCGGGGCGTACGCCGCAGGAGCGCCACACCTCGGCGAGGGAGACCATCACGGCGAACAGCAGCGGCTGGACCACGTCGACCCGGTCCAGTGGCGGGGCGCCCGGCGCGCCGCGCAGCACGTCCTCGGGCGTCCAGTCGACGAGGCCGGCCAGTTCGGCGGCGCACTCACGCATCCGGTCGCGGAAGACCGGGGAACGGTCGAGCAGGTCGAGCGCCATGCCCGGCCACTGGGAGCCCTGGCCGGGAAAGACGAGCACGACCTTCGGCGTACCGTCGGCGGGCCGGGCCGGCGGCGTGGCGGCGGTGAGCGCGGCCAGCGCGTCGGCGCGGTCGGCGGCGACGGTGACCTGCCGGTACGGG
>NZ_CADEAU010000869.1 GCF_902825405.1 Micromonospora maritima
ATACCGAGGATGCTCTTACGCAGGATCGTGTTCATCAGGAGGGCTCCGTTCGGGGGTCGACGCGCCGGGGGTGGACGCGCGAGCAGCCGTCAGGCGCTCAGGAAGTCTTCGGGGGGAGGGGGTCCGACCGGCTCACCGGGCCGGGGGCCTCGTGGTGGCGGCGGAACCTCGTGCAACAACCGGCGACCCACCGTCATTCCGTGGGGTGGTAGGCGTTTCCGCTGCTCGGCCGGGCACCCGGTACAACGCCTCGGCCCTCGGGCCCATTCCGCCCGGCCGGTGTCCCGGACCACTGCCGAACCGGACACACCGCCCAGACCTGCCGGATGCGGCCGTCGCGGTCAAGATCTTGGTGCGAAACGGACCCTCTGGGGGCCGTCCACTTCCAAGATCTCTTCGGTCGTCCGCGAGGAGTGGGGGGGCGTGGTCGGTTCGTACCCGGTGTGCCGACCGGCGATCGTGCCGCGGGCGCTCCCGGCGGACGTGACATGCCGGGCGCCCGGTGCCGGGGTGGTCGGGGACGGGTGTCCGGGGCGGCACGGCCTAGGGTGGTCGGTGTGGCGACCCTTCTGCTTCTGCGACACGGCCGGACCACCGCGAACGCCGACGGTGGCCTCGCCGGCCGGCAACCGGTCGAGCTGGACGACACCGGGCGGGCCCAGGCCACCGCGGTCGGCGGACGGCTCGCCGGGCTGCCGCTCGCGGCGGTGGTGAGCAGTCCGCTGATCCGCTGCCGGCAGACCCTCGACCTGGCGCTGCCCGGCGTCGAGCCGGTGGTCGAGGACGGGTTGATCGAGTGCGGCTACGGCGCCTGGGAGGGGCAGTCGCTGAAGAAGTTGGCGAAGGAGCCGCTCTGGCCGGTGGTCCAGCAGCACCCGAGCGCCGCGGCCTTCCCCGAGGGCGAGTCGATGGCGGCGATGTCCGCGCGGGCGGTCGCCGCGGTGCGGGCGTGGGACGCGCGGGTCACCGCCGAGCACGGGCCCGAGGCGGTCTGGCTGGCGTGCAGCCACGGTGACGTGATCAAGGCGATCGTGGCGGACGCGCTCGGCGTACACCTGGATCTCTTCCAGCGGATCGTGGCGGACCCGGCGTCGGTGACGGCGATCCGTTACACGCCGCTGCGGCCGTTCCTGGTCCGGCTCAACGACACCGGCGGCGACCTGTCGTCGCTGGTCCCGCCGCGGCGGCGGCGCCGGCGGGCGGCCCGGCCCGCCACCTCGGACGCGGCGGTCGG
>NZ_CADEAU010000870.1 GCF_902825405.1 Micromonospora maritima
GGGGCGGCGCCGACCGGCGGGACCGGTGGGCTCACCGGGATCGGACCCGGCGCGCCGGGCCAGCTCACCGGCGCCGCTGCCGGGTCGCCGGCCGGGGTGACCCGGGCCGATCCGCTGGCCGGTGCCGAACGATGGGGGAGGTTGGCGCCGGGGACCGACACCCGCCCGGTGGCTCCACCGGAACCGGATCCGACGGACCGGCGCCCGTCAACCCCCTCGGGGCGGTAGTGTGAATCTTCCCTCCCCACGGCCCCCTCCTCCCCGCTCGAAATCACCTTGGGTGACACTACTTCGGTCCGAACACTATGCGGCGGCCGGAGCCGGCGGGGGGCGTTCACCCGTGCGGGCGGCGAGCCGCTGGTTTCCGTTAGCCAGCGTGGGCAAACGAGGGAGCGTGGGAAATGGATTTCGACGTCACGGTTGAGATCCCCAAGGGTCACCGCAACAAGTACGAGGTGGACCACGCGACCGGCCGGATCCGGCTGGACCGCACCCTCTTCACCTCCACCCAGTACCCGGCCGACTACGGCTTCATCGAGGGCACCCTGGGCGAGGACGGCGACCCGCTGGACGCGCTGGTGCTGGTGCCCGAGCCGACCTTCCCCGGCTGCCTGATCCGCTGCCGCACCATCGGCATGTTCCGGATGACCGACGAGAAGGGCGGCGACGACAAGGTCCTCTGCGTCCCCTACGAGGACCCGCGCCAGGAGCACCTGCGGGACATCCACCACCTGGGCGAGTTCGACCGCCTGGAGATCCAGCACTTCTTCGAGGTCTACAAGGACCTGGAGCCGGGCAAGTCGGTCGAGGGCGCGACCTGGGTCGGCCGGGTCGAGGCCGAGGCCGAGATCGCCGCGTCCTACCGGCGGGCCAAGGAGGCCGAGGAGCGCGGCGAGACGCTGCACTGACGGTCACGCTTCGCCACGGCCCGGGTCGCACGTCGCGGCCCGGGCCGTCGCGTACTCAGGCGAGCAGGCCGCGGGCCCGGTCGTAGAGGTCGAGCACCGCGCAGGCCACCGGGACCACCGCGACCACCAGAGCCGTGTCGGTCAGGTCGGCCAGCCGGCCGAGGTACGGGGACACCGGCCGCCGGGCGTACGTGGCGCCGGCGGTCACCGCCACCAGGGCCAGGGCCAGCCCGCCGACGGTCAGCGCGAGCCGCCCGCCCGGCCCCGCCCGCTCCGCCAGCACGGCGCCGAGCAGGGCGTATCCGGCCAACCCGGCGACGAC
>NZ_CADEAU010000871.1 GCF_902825405.1 Micromonospora maritima
CGTGAAGTCCTTCAACGACACCCAACCCGACTTCGGGGTGGCCAACGGACCGGTCGAACTCCAGCGGTAGCTCGACGGGAGGGTGCACGTGCCGGGCGGTGTCGTCGTCGGCGTGGGTGTCGGCGTCGGCGAGCCGGTCGGCGAGGTCGTGGGCGACGTGGTCGGGGTGGTGGTGCCGCCGGTGCAGGTGACGCCGTTGAGGGCGAAGCTGGTGGGGGCGGGGTTGCTGCTGGTCCAGGCGCCGTTGAAGCCGAACGAGGTGGTGCCGTTGGTGGGGATGGTGCCGTTGTAGTCGACGTTGCGGGCGGTGACGGCGGCGCCGTTCTGGGTGACGGTGGCGTTCCATGCCTGGGTGACGGTCTGTCCGGCGGCATAGGACCAGGTGAGTGTCCAGCCGGACACGGGGTCGCCGAGGTTGGTGATGGTGACGTTGGCGCCGAAGCCGCCCTGCCACTGCGACGGGACGGTGTAGGTCACGGCGCAGCCGGCGGCGGCCGCGCCGGCCGGCAGTGCCACGGCGACTCCCGCGGACGCCAGGAGCACGGCACCGGCCGAGGCCAGGGCGGCACTGGCCTTTCTGGATCTGGACATGATGGATCCTCCTGTGGTGGCGGCGGCTCACGCGTGCGGTGGGGTGACGGCTATGTGAGCGTTAACAGCCGTGTCGGACATGCTACGGGAGCGCTCCCATGCACTCAATGGGTGAACGTCGATGAATGGCGGTGACCGACGCCCGGCGGGGTCCGTGAAGGGTCAGGAGGTGGCGCAGGGGGCGGAGTCGACGGCGCAGCCCTCCGGGGCGTCGTGCAGGGGGTCGGGATCGCGCACGTCGAAGCGGATCGTGGTCGATCCACCGGCCGGCAACGCGTCACCGGTGAACGTGACCACGACGCCGTCCTGCGCCGCCTCGGCGCCGCTGACCGAGCCCAGCGTGGCACCCTCGCCGAGCGTCACCGTGACCGTCCAGTCCGGTCGGGGCGTCGACCCCGGATTGCCCAGCACCACCTGGCCCCGGTAGCCGAACACCCGGTCGTTGACCGTCTCGTAGGTCGCGGTCAGCGGGACCGGGGCCGAGGGCGTCGGGCTCGGCGTACGGCTGGGGGAGCGCGACGCGGACGGTGACGGCGACGGGCTCCGGCGGCTGGCGCTCGGCGTGGGCCGCGCGCTCGTGGGACGCGCGGAGGCGGCGGTGGGAGAGGGCATGACCAGCGGCGGCGGCGACACC
>NZ_CADEAU010000872.1 GCF_902825405.1 Micromonospora maritima
CGCCTCCGCGACCGGCGCCGACGTGCGCCTGGGCAGCCCGGCGACCAACGGCCGCCCCGGCGGGGCCGGCTACGGCGGGTTCTTCTGGCGCGCGGCGGCAACCGGGGAACCGCGGGTGCACACCGCCGACGCGGTAGGCGAGGAGGCGGTCAACGGCGCGACCGCGCCCTGGGTGGCGCTGCGCGGCACCGGGCCGGGCGGCGGCGCGTACACCCTGGTCTTCGCCGGCCTGGGGCCGGGCGACAGGTGGTTCGTCCGCACCGCCCTGTACCCGGGCGTCTGCGTGGCGTACGCGTTCGAACGGCCGGCGGTGATCGCCGCCGGGCGGCCCCGCCGCAACCGGCACCGGGTGCTGGTCGCCGACGGTCACCTCGACCCGGCGGACGTCGCGGCCCGGCTCGCCGCGGCCGACCGCGCACCCACCACCTGAGGGCCGGTCAGTCGACCGTCCGCCCGGACGTGGTCGCGGTCGTGCGGATCGCCTTGACGATCGCCGGGATCGAGCCGATCAGCAGCACCAGCGCCCAGATCAGCGCCACCACGGCGAACACCACCGCGCCCAGGTCGTCCAGGATGCTGACCAGGATCACCGGCACCAGGCCGTGCAGGAACTGCAGCACCACCGTGCACAGCAGCGTGGTCAGCGCCAGCAGCACCAGCCCCTTGTTGCGCAGGAAACGCGGCTGGGCGGCCAGCAGCAGCCCGGCCCAGACCAGCTTGAGCAGCAGCGCCAGCCCGAGCAGCACGGCCGCGTCGTCGACCGGGAAGAACCCCCACACCGCCAGGTACGCCAGCGTGCCGAACGGCGGCGCCAGGAACAGCGACACCATCACCGTCAGCTCGACGAACGCGACGATCAGCAGCACCAGCGACACCAGCAGCAGCACGATCGAGAAGACGAGCGTGGCCACCCCCTGCACCCGGCCCTGGACCCGGTCCGGCAGCACCAGGCTCAGGCAGAACAACCCGGTGGTCCAGAGCGCCACCACGTCGATCAGCGCGAGGTACCCGGTACCGCGCCCGGACGGCTCGCTGACCCCGCCCACGTCACCCAGCTCGACGCCGAGCTGCCCGGCGCTGTCCCGCAGCGCGCCCCCCGCGTCCCCGCCGCCGGTCAGCGCGGCGCGTTCTTCGACCCCAGCTCCGAGGAACTGGTGGCCAACCTGCTGCTGGCGGCCGCGGTCGGCGGACGGTCCGTCCTCGACGTGTACCGC
>NZ_CADEAU010000873.1 GCF_902825405.1 Micromonospora maritima
GTTCGCCCCCGCCGGCCGGTGACGCCGCGCACCCGAGCCCGGGGCGCAGAAATCGCGTTGCCGTCCGCCGCCGTCCGGCGGCAGGCTCGGCCCATGGTCACCGATCGCGGGTTCGACGAGCTGGTCGCCGAGGCCGACGCCGCGCCGGTCGAGGGATGGGGCTTCTCCTGGCTGGCCGGCCGGGCCACCGAGGAGCGCCCACCGTGGGGCTACGCCCGTCGCGTCGCAGAGCGGTTGGCGACCGTCGGGGCCGCCCTGGACATCGACACCGGCGGTGGTGAGGTGCTGGCCGAAGCGCCGACGCCGCCACCGCTGCTGGTCGCCACCGAGGCATGGGCGCCGAACGTGCCGGTCGCCCGGCGCAACCTGCGCCCGCTCGGCGCGTGCGTGGTGCGGGTGGCCGACCGGCCGCCCCTGCCGTTCCGTGACGCCGCGTTCGACCTGGTGGTCAGCCGGCACCCGGTGCACACCTGGTGGGACGAGGTGGCGCGGGTGCTGCGCCCCGGGGGCACCTACCTGTCCCAGCAGATCGGCCCCGGCACGGTCCGAGAACTCAGCGAGGCGATCCTCGGGCCGCTGCCGCCACCGGAGCACCGCCACCCGCAGGTGGCGGCGGCCGACGCCCGGGCCGCCGGTCTGACCGTGGTGGACCTGCGCGAGGCCACCCTGCGTACCGTCTTCCACGACATCGGCGCGGTGGTCTGGTTCCTGCGCAAGGTGGTCTGGACGGTGCCCGGTTTCACGGTCGAGCGCTACCGGGCCCCGCTGCGCCGGCTGGACGAGCGGATCCGGGTCGAGGGCCCGTTCGTCGCCCACGCCCGGCGGTTCCTCATCGAGGCGCGTCGCCCCTGACCGGCCCCGGCCGGTGCGCGGCGGCGTGGTGTGCGGCCAGCACGTCCGCGCCGAAGTCGCCGGCCGGCCGGCGCAGCACCGTGTGCGCGTGGTTGCCGTCGTCGGTGGTGTTGTCGTACTCGATCAGCAGGTCGTCGCCCTGCACCCGGTAGTAGTGCCGCCGGCCCGGCTCGACCGCGCCGGCCCAGGCGAAGTGCAGCTCGCCGCCGTGCAGCCGGTCCGCCTCGCGGGCGGCAAGCTCCGGGGGGAGCCGGTCGAGGTAGAGCGCGACCAGCCGGTCGAGCAGCGCCCGGCCGGTCGGGCCGAGCCGGCCCCGGGGCACGCCGAGCGGGTCGAGTCGACCGGGCGCGGTGGCCCGGG
>NZ_CADEAU010000874.1 GCF_902825405.1 Micromonospora maritima
GCCGAAGCGGGTCGCGCGTGGCGTCGCCGAGCTGGACGCGGTGAAGACCCGCCTCGACGCGGCCGGCGCGGACGCCGGTCCGGACATCGCCGGCTGGTACGTCGACGTGGCCAGCAACTCCGTCGTGGTGGTCGCCCGACCGGGCGCGGAGGCGGCCGGCCGTCGGCTCGCCGCCGCCGGTGGTGCGGGCGGCGGCACGGTCCGGGTGCGGACCGCCGACGAGGCCCCCCGACCGTTGTTCGACGTGCGGGGCGGCGACGCGTACTTCATCAACGACGCCGGCCGCTGCTCGGTCGGTTTCTCGGTGGTCGGTGGCTTCGTCACCGCCGGGCACTGCGGCCGGCCGGGGGACCGCACCACCGGATCGAACCGGGTCGCCCAGGGCACGTTCGCGGCCTCCTCGTTCCCGGGCGACGACTGGGCGGTGGTCGAGGTCAACGGCGACTGGACGCCGCAGGGCGTGGTGAACGACTTCAACGGCGGCACGGTGGCGGTGAACGGCTCCACCGAGGCCCCGGTCGGCGCCTCGATCTGCCGGTCCGGTTCCACCACCGGCACCCGCTGTGGCCTGGTCCAGGCCAAGAACGCCACGGTCAACTATCCGGAGGGGACGGTCACCGGGCTGACCCGGACGAACGTCTGCGCCGAACCGGGCGACTCCGGGGGCGCGTGGCTCTCCGGCGACCAGGCGCAGGGCGTCACCTCCGGGGGCTCCGGCGACTGCACCCGGGGCGGGGTCACGTTCTTCCAGCCGGTCAACGAGATCCTCCAGCGCAACAACCTGACCCTGGTCACCGCCGGCGGCCAGCAGCCGCCCGCCGAGCCCCCGGCCGGTGGCGGGGAGACCGCACCGCCGGCCGCTACGCCGCCCGCGCCGCCGGCCGCCGACACAGGGTGCACCGGCCAGGTGAGCCGCACCGGCCGGATCGCCGCCGGACGGATCCAGGTGCAGCCGGACGGCCGCTTCTTCCGGGTGGCCGGTGGCGCGCAGGAGGCCTGCGTGACCGCGCCGGACGGCGCCCGGGTGGTGCTGGAGCTGCAACGCTTCACCGACGGCGCGTTCCGTACCGTGGCCCGCGCGGACGGCGCGGACGGGACCGCCCGGCTGACCGCCGACACCCCGGCCGGCGCCTACCGCTACCGGGTCGTCGGGCTGGCCGGCTCCGGCGCGTACACGCTGGCGTTCTCCGCCCGCTGACCGCCGCCGT
>NZ_CADEAU010000875.1 GCF_902825405.1 Micromonospora maritima
GGTGCCGGCCCCGCCCGCCGCCGCGGCGCTGCCCACCGCGGCGGTGGCGTTGGGTGACAGCTTCATCAGCGGCGAGGGCGCCGGGGCGTACGCGCCGGTGGTCGACGTCAACGGGGTGGCCCAGGGCTTCCCCGGCTGGTCGGCGGCGAACGCCAACGCCTACTTCTGCCACCGCTCCCCCAACGCCTCGCTGTTCCGGGCCGACCTGCCGGGCATCGCCGCCCGGTTCAACCTGGCCTGCTCGGGCGGGCAGCCGTACGACATCGCCAACGCCTCGGCCACCCGGGCGAAGGGGCGGCAGGTGGCCGCCCAGCTGGACCAGCTGCGGGCGGTGGCGCAGACCCACGACATCGACCTGGTGCTGGTCGGCCTCGGCTCGAACAACAGCTCGTTCACCTTCGGCAGCGTGGCGGAGAAGTGCGCCAACCGGTTCATCGCCGACGCGTGGACCGGCTGGTGGGAGTTCTGGGCGTACCTGGGCGGCCCGGTGGAGCAGAAGCCGTGCACGGACGCCGACCTCGGCACCGCCGCGCAGTTCTCCGCCGCGACCGCGGAGACCACCGCCGCGCTGCGGCAGCTGCTCACCACGCTCGACCAGGTCGACGCCGACGGCCAGCACCGGGTGGTGTTCCAGGACTACACCAACCCGCTGCCGTACGAGCTGGACCAGAGCTACTGGAGCGAGGACAGCCGGGACGACACCCGGGACAAGTTCCGCGCGCTCGGCGCCGAGCGGTACGCCGCCGGCTGCCCGATCCACCGGGCCAGCCTGGCGCCCGGCCAGCGGTTCTCCCAGGGGCTCGGCACGCTCGTCAGTTCGGTGCGCGGCACGCTGGCCGCCGAGTTCCCGACCGACGACCTGGTCTACCTCAACGTGCAGCGCGCGTTCGACGGCGCCCGGCTGTGCGAGTCGGCGGGCAGCCCGGCGAACGCCCTGGCCACCCCGATCCGGTTGATGGACGGCCCGACGGGCGTCTTCGTCACCAGCCTCTCCGGCTACGACAAGCTCGACATCCAACGGATCGCGAACGCCTGCGGCACCTACTTCCAGACCTGCCAGGAGTCGTGGCACCCGAGCGCTGCCGGCCACCAGGTGCTCGGCCGGTGCCTGACCGGCGCGGCGGCGACAGGCGCCCGCAGCGTCTCCTGCGTCCGCGCGCCGGACGGCACGGTCAGCGTCGGCTGAGCCCGGCCGCCCGGCGTCCCAC
>NZ_CADEAU010000876.1 GCF_902825405.1 Micromonospora maritima
CCGCGGAGCTGGCCCGCGACGCCGCCCGGCGCGCCGCGGTGGCCGGCTACCGGGCCCGCGAGTCCCGCCCGGTGGAGGGCCGCGGCCTCTGGGTCCGCCCGATCGAGACCAGCCCGGAGCAGATCCGCGCCTCGCTCGACCGGATCGACGCCGCCGGCTTCAACATGGTGTTCCTGGAGACGGTCTGGGGCGGCTACACGATCTACCCGAGCCCGGTCGCCGAGCGGGCCGGCATGCCCGCCCAGCGGCCCGAGATGCGCGGCTTCGACCCGCTGAAGGTGTGGGTCGCCGAGGCGCACGCCCGGGGCATCGAGCTGCACGCCTGGACGCACACCTTCTTCGTCGGCGTCGAGTCCGGCGGCGGCCCGGTGCTCACCGCCCACCCCGAGTGGGCCGCCGTGGAGCGCGAGGACGTCGGCAAGGCCGGCCCGCAGCCGTCCCGGATGGAACCCGGCTACTACTGGATGGACGCGGCGGTCCCGGCCGTCCGCGCGCACGTGCTCGCCACCTTCGAGGAGATCCTGCGCGGCTACGACGTGGACGGGCTGCACCTGGACTACATCCGCTACCCCGTCTCGCTGCCCTACGGCGCCGACTTCTCCTACTCGGCGTACAGCCGGCAGACGTTCGCGGCCGAGCACGGCGTCGACCCGTACACGCTCACCCCCGAGTCACCGCAGTGGCCGACCTGGAACGCCTGGCGGGAGAAGCAGGTCACCACGTTCGTCGACCAGGTCCGCACGATGCAGGAACGGGTCGCCGGCGACCGGCAGCTCTCCGCCGCCGTGTTCGCCGACCCGACCGACGGGCTGGCCAAGAAGTTCCAGAACTGGGGCGCCTGGGTCGACGCGGGCACGCTCGACTTCCTCACCGGGATGTCGTTCGGCACCTCCGCCGGCTCGGTCGGCCACGACACCGCCGTGATGCGGGAGCGGGTCGGCGACGTGCCGCTCTACACCGCCACCTACGGGCCGCTGCGGGGATCGTCCCCCGACCTGATGCTCGACCAGGTGCAGGCGGTCAACGACGCGAACTCCGACGGCGCGGCGCTGTTCGCGTACAACCAGCTCAACGCCCGCCAGCAGGAGGCGCTGCGGGAAGGCACGTTCCGCACCCCGGCGACGGTCCCGCACGCCGACTACCGGGCCGCCGCCCGCTCCGGCGCCGCCGCGCTGCGCGAGACGTTGCGGCAGGCCACGGCCT
>NZ_CADEAU010000877.1 GCF_902825405.1 Micromonospora maritima
CCGGTCGGCGGCGAGTTCGGCGGCGAGCAGGTCCCGCGCCTCGGCCGCCCGCCCGGCGAGTTCGAGCCGGTCGGCGGCGGCCAGCAGCGTGGCGTGGCGGTGCGGGTCGGCCGCACCGTAGGGTCCGGGCACGGCACCGAATCAACCACGGGGGGCCCGGTCGGGCGGACGTTTCACGTGAAAGCCACTCGTGATCGTGAGTTTCCGGTATCAGAACGAACCGAACGGGCATGTTCTGCGTACACACGTGTGTCATGACGTCTACCTCGGAGGCATGGTGTCTGCGGTCCGAACTGATCCATTCGCGGGGGCGATTCTCCAGGTCGGCGTGCTCGCCGGCCTCCACGGCACGGTCGGTCTGGGCCGGTACGGCTGGCTGGCCGGTCTCCTCTGCGCGGTGGTGACGGTCGCGGCGCTGAGCCACGGGCTGCGGCGCTCGGGCGGACGCCGGCTCGGGCCGGCCGACTGGGTCACGTTGAGCCGGGCCACCCTGGCCGGCGGCGTGACCGCGCTGGTGGTGGACTCGTTCAGCGGGCCGGTGTCGGTCCCGGCGCTGGTCGGGCTCACCGCGGTCGCGCTCGCCCTCGACTGGGTCGACGGCCAGGTGGCCCGGCGCACCGGCACGGTCAGCGCCCTCGGCGCCCGCTTCGACATGGAGGTCGACTCCTTCCTCGTCCTGGTCCTCTGTGTCCACGTCGCCGACCAGGTCGGCCCCTGGGTGCTGGTGATCGGCGCGATGCGGTACGTCTTCGTCGCGGCCGGCTGGGTCCTGCCGTGGCTGAACGGCTCGCTGCCGCCGCGCTACTGGCGCAAGACGGTCGCCGCCGTGCAGGGCATCGTGCTGGCGGTGGTGGCGGCGGACGTGCTGCCCGAGCCGCTCGCCGTCGCGGCGGTGGTCGGCGCGCTCGCGCTGCTTGTCGAGTCGTTCGGCCGGGACGTGTGGTGGCTGTGGCGGCACCGGGCACGCCGGGCGTCCCTTCCGGCCGCTCCGGTCTCCCCCGCGCCGGTGGCCCCCCGCGCCGGGTGGGAGTCGGACACCCGGGTGCTTGTCGACCGCCGTCCGGCCGAGGTCGGGGCGCGGCGCCCGTGACCAGAGACGAACCGTCCCGCCCGCGGCGGGACGAGACGACGCACGCCGCGACCGACGCCGACGGCGGCGCAGCCCCGCTCGGACGCCTGCCGTCAGCACGGCCAGCACCAGC
>NZ_CADEAU010000878.1 GCF_902825405.1 Micromonospora maritima
GACCGTGCGAGCGGTCGCGCCCTCGACGGTCGGTGGACCGGCCTGGACGGGCACACCGGTCGCCGGCTGACCGGTCGCCGGGACCAGCGGCACGAACAACGCGTATCCCTGGGTGCCGGCGGGCACGGTGACCGGGATCGCCCAGGCGGGCTGCCCCTCCGCGCCGGGCCACGGCACCGGCGGCGGGGCGCCCTCCATCGTGGGCAGCACCAGCAGATAGGGCTGGGGTGCGGGCGGGACGTCGCCCGCGGGTGACCCCTCCGCCGGGGCGGCGCGGGGCGGCTCGGGGGACTGTGCCGGCTCGGGCAAGGCTCGCTCCTTGATCACAGGGTGTCGTCACTGTAGGGCCCACCCCCGTCGTGCCGCCGCCCCGATTGTCCGTTCGGGCAGCCGACCCTGACCGGTCAGGGTGTCGACGCGGATCGAACCTTTGCCGCCTCCCGCCCGTACCAGTGCGCGGGAGGTCGATCACATGCACACACGTCGCGCGCTCGCCGCGCTCGCCGCCGTCGCCGCGACGCTGCTGTCCACCGCCGCGCCGGCGAGCGCTCACGGGGCGCCGACCAGCCCGATGAGCCGGGCGGCGGCCTGCGGCCCGGAAGGCGGCCGGGCACAGACACCGGCCTGCCGCGCCGCGATCGCCGCCGGCGCGGCGGTACGCGAGTGGGACAACATCCGGGTGGCCCGGATCGACGGGCGGGACCGGGAACGCATCCCGGACGGGGAACTGTGCAGCGGCGGGCTCTCCGCGTACCGAGGGCTGGACCTGCCCCGGACCGACTGGCCGGCCACCACGCTCACGCCCGGGGCCCGGCACACGTTCCGCTACCGCACCACCATCCCGCACGAGGGCACGTTCCGGTTCTACGTGACCACCCGCTCGTACGCCCCGGACCGGCGGTTGACCTGGGCGGACGTGGAGGAGAAGCCGTTCCTGGAGGTCACCGACCCGCCGATCCGGGCCGGCGCGTACGAGATGCCGGGACGACTGCCGACCGGGCGCACCGGCCGGCACGTCATCTACGTGATCTGGCAGAACTCCAGCACCCAGGACACCTACTACTCCTGCTCCGACGTGATCTTCCGGGCCGCCGGGAGCGGCTCCGGGAGCAGGAGCAGGCCGTCGGCGAGCGCGGCGGCCCCGCGTACCCGCGCCGTGCCGGCGACCGGCGACGAGCCGGCGGCGGGGGTGCCGGTGGCG
>NZ_CADEAU010000879.1 GCF_902825405.1 Micromonospora maritima
CCTGGTCGGCGCGGTCGTGGCGCCGGCCGGGCCGGCCCCGGCGGCCCCCGCCGCGGCGCCGGTGTCGGCCGCGGTTCCCAAGAAGAAGTGCACGGTCACCGACGAGCGACTCCGGGAGCTGTCCGGCCTGGTGGCCACCGCCAACGGCTACGTCGTCGTCAACGACGGCACCGAGGACGACAGCCGCAAGCGCGTCTTCTACCTCGACACCAAGTGCAAGATCGACAAGGATCCGGTCCGCTACTCCGGTGACGGTCCGTTCGACACCGAGGACCTGGCGCTCGGGCCGGACCGCAAGACGCTCTGGATCGCCGACACCGGCGACAACGTCGAGAAGAAGACCCGACGGGAGCGCGTCGCGGTCTGGACGATGTCGATCAGCGGGTCCAAGCAACCGGTGCTGCACCGGCTCAGCTACCCGGGCAAGGAGCCACACGACGCCGAGGCGCTGCTCGTCGGCGACGACAATCTGCCGCTGGTGATCACCAAGGAGCTTTCCGGCAAGTCGGAGATCTTCACGCCCACCGCGAAGCTGAAGTCGGGCGGCGACACCGAGCCGATCCCGATGAAGAAGGTCGGCGAGGTCACGCTGCCGAAGACCAACACCGAGAACAAGCTCGGCTCGCCGGGCCGGGCGCTGGTCACCGGCGCGGCCCGGTCGCCCGACGGCACCCGGGTGGTCATCCGCACGTACGCCGACGCATTCGAGTTCGACGTGGCCGGCGGCGACATCGTCAAGGCGATCACCTCCGGCAAGCCCCGGGTGACCCCGCTGGCCGACCCGTTCGGCGAGGCCATCTCCTACACCCCCGACGGGAAGTCGTTCGTCACCGTCTCCGACGGCGGGTCGCTGGACCCGACCGACCCGATCGACGTCCTCGGCTACACGCCGGCCACCACGGGCGTGGAGGCGCTGCCCAACGGCGGCAAGGTCGAGACCCGGGCGGCCGCCCAGAAGTCCTGGCTCGAAGGGCTCTCGCTCGACGAGATCACGTACCTGATCGCCGCGGTCGGCGTGCTCGGCGCGCTGCTGGTCGGTGCCGGCGTCTTCGGCATCCTCCGGGCCCGGCGCAAGCCGGCGCCCGCCGAGCCGGCCGACGAGCCCGAGCGCAGCGGTGAGTTCCCGGTGAACAACGGCTTCCCGTCCGCCGGCCGGCCCGACGCGCCGCCGCGCGGCGGCGTCTACGGCGGGGGCCAGGGC
>NZ_CADEAU010000880.1 GCF_902825405.1 Micromonospora maritima
CTGGCCGGCACCACCGTGCAGGCGGTGTGCCGCAACCCGCTGGCCGAGCCGGGCATCCTCGGTATCACCGGCGGCGCCGGCATCGGCGCGGTGTCGCTGCTGACGTTCGCCCCGACGGCCGGGGTGGCCGCGCTCTCCGGTGCCGCCGGTCTCGGCGCGGTCGCCGCGTTCGGGCTGGTCTACGGGCTGGCGAGGCAGCGCGGCCTCAACTCCGACCGGCTGGTGCTGATCGGCTTCGCGGTCTGGCAGGGCGGCGCCGCGGTGATCACGTTCATCGTGCTGTCCTCCGACCCGTGGAACACCGGCAAGGCGCTGACCTGGCTGTCCGGCTCCACCTACGGGCGCACCGCACCGCAGGTGCTGCCGGTGGCGGTCGCGCTGCTGGTCGCCGTCCCGGTGGTGGCCGGGATCCGGCGCGAACTCGACCTGCTGGCGTTGGACGACGACACGCCCCGGGTGCTCGGCGTCCGGCTGGAACGCGCCCGGCTGGTGGCGCTCGGCGTGGCCGCGCTGCTCACCGCCACGGCCGTGTCGGCGGTCGGCGTGATCGGCTTCGTCGGCCTGGTCGCGCCGCACGCCGCCCGGGCGCTTGTCGGCGGCCGGCACACCCGCGTCGTGCCGGTGGCGGTGCTGCTCGGCGCGACCCTGGTCAGCCTCGCCGACACGCTCGGTCGCACCGTCATCGCGCCCGCGCAGATTCCCGCCGGCCTGGTCACCGCGCTGGTCGGCACCCCCTACTTCGTCTGGCTGCTGTGGCGCTCCCGCAGCGCCCGCTGAGCACACCCCGCGATCCCGAGAGGACGTCTTCCGATGACGAGCACCCTGGCCGCCGCGCCCTGGCGCGTCTTCACCGTCGAGGTACGCGCGCTGCGCCGGCTCGGCCCGTCGTTCCTGCGCGTGACGTTCGCCGGACCGGACCTGGACCGGTTCGCCGACAACGGCTACGACCAGCGGATCAAGCTGGCCCTGCCGGCGGCCGAGGGCGCGTCGGCGGAGCTGCCCGCCGGACCCGACTGGTACCAGCGGTGGCGGGACCTGCCGGCGGAGCGGCGCAGCCCGATCCGCACCTACACCGTCCGGGCCGTCCGTCCGGGGTCCGCCTCGGCGACCAGCAGCGCGATCAGCCCCGGCGTCAGTGCGGAGGCGTCCAGCTCGCGGAATCCGCAGCGCGCGTAGTACGGCCCGTTCCACGGCA
>NZ_CADEAU010000881.1 GCF_902825405.1 Micromonospora maritima
GTCCGCCGCGCCGGCCGACGAGCCGGACACCTCCACCGACGAGCCCGCCGCCGCACCCGGCGCGGAGGCCGCCCGTCCCACCGACGAGCCGGGCGTCCCCGCCGCCCCACCACCGGCGAAGAAGGCCGTGGCGAAGAAGGCCGTGGCCAAGAAGGCCGTGGCGAAGAAGGCCGTCGCCCGGAAGGCGGTGGCGGACGGGACCGACTTCGACCCGGCCGGCACCGGGTCGGCCCGACCGGCGACGCCCTCCGGCCCGGCCGTGGCCGACCGGCCGGGGGACCACTGGGACCGCAGGGTCGCCCAGGGGCTCGCGTTCCTGCGCCGCCGGCTCTCCGGTGACTACGAGGTGGACGAGTTCGGCTTCGACCCCGACCTCACCGACGCGGTCTTCCACCCGCTGGTCCGGCTGCTCTACCGCGACTGGTTCCGCACCGAGGTCGGCGGCGTCGAGCACGTGCCGGCCGACGGCGCGGGCCTGGTGGTCGGCAACCACTCCGGCACCGTGGCGCTGGACGCGCTGGTGCTCTCCGCCGCGCTGCACGACCGGCACCCGCAGCACCGCTACCTGCGGCTGCTCGGCGCCGACCTGGTGTTCCGGATGCCCGTGGTCTCCGAGCTCGCCCGCAAGACCGGCGGCACGGTGGCCTGCAACCCGGACGCGGAGCGGCTGCTCGGCAACGGCGAGCTGGTCGGCGTGTTTCCGGAAGGCTTCAAGGGGGTCGGCAAGCTCTACGCCGACCGCTACAAGCTCCAGCGGTTCGGCCGGGGCGGCTTCGTGTCCGCCGCGCTGCGTACCGGCACGCCGATCGTGCCGGTGGCGATCGTCGGCGGCGAGGAGATCTACCCGATGCTCGCCGACATCAAGCCCCTCGCCCGGCTGCTCAAGCTGCCCTACTTCCCGGTGACGCCGACGTTCCCCTGGCTGGGGCCGCTGGGCATGGTGCCGCTGCCGAGCAAGTGGCTGATCGAGTTCTGCCCGCCGATCCCGACCGCGCACCTGCGCGACTCGGCGGACGACCCGCTCGTCGTGTTCAACCTCGCCGACCAGGTGCGGGAGACCATCCAGCAGACGCTGCACAAACTGCTCGAACGTCGCCCCGACCCGTTCGGCCCCTGACCGGGGCCGGCGCCCGCCCCTGTCAGGCGCGCTGGCGGCGGCGGTGCAGCGCCAGCCCGGCGCTGACCGCGCCGGCG
>NZ_CADEAU010000882.1 GCF_902825405.1 Micromonospora maritima
GGCGTACCCCTGGTGCGGCTGCTCGGCGGCACCGCGCTGCGCGTCCCGACGGACGTCACGCTGGCCGCCGGCGACGCGGTCGACCTGGCCACCGCGGCCGGGCGGCGGCGGGCCGAGGGGTTCACCGTGCTCAAGCTGAAGGTCGGCACCGACGCCCACGGCGACCTGGACCGGGTCCGCTCGGTGCGCGCCGCCGTCGGCCCGGACGTCCGGATCCGGCTGGACGCCAACCAGGGCTGGACGCCCCGCGAGGCGGTGCGGGTGATCCGTGGCATCGAGGACGCCGGGCTCGACGTCGAGCTGGTCGAGCAGCCGGTGCACCGCCGCGACCTGGACGGGCTGGCCTGGGTCAGCGACCGGGTGGACCTGCCGATCCTCGCCGACGAGTCGGTCTTCGACGTGCGCGACCTGGTCGAGGTGATCCGTCGCCGGGCGGCCGACATGGTCAACGTCAAGCTGGCCAAGTGCGGCGGGCTCCAACCGGCCCGCACGCTGCTCGACCTGGCCGCCGCGCACGGCATGGGCACGATCGTCGGGTCGATGATGGAGGGACCGGTCGGCGTGGGCGCGGCCGCCAGCCTGGTCGCCGCCCACGGCACCACGGCCGTGTCGGACCTCGACGCCGCCTGGTGGCTCGCCTGGTCGCCGGTCACCGGCGGGCTCCGGTACGAGGGCGCGACCGTGCTGCTGCCGGACGCTCCGGGGCTCGGCATCGCCGACGTGAGTGAAGCTAAAGTTCAACGCCACGGTTGAGTGTCGTTGGAATTTTTCATAGGGTCGCCCGGAGACGTGTGGGAGGAGGGGTGCACATGGCGCCTCAGCCGGGCCACCAGGCCGTCGTACGGGTCGCGGTGGCGACCCTGTGGACCGCACCCGAGGCGGCCCGCGCGATCGACCGCCCCGCCCTCTCCGACCCACCCGACGTCGCCGGCTGGATCGCCGCGATGGACGCCGAGCAGCAGGTCGGCGACTGCGTCCTGACCCAGCTGCTGCTCGGCGAGCCGGTGCTGGTCACCGAGGTGCGGCCGGACGGCTGGGCCCGAGTGGTCGCGCTCGGGCAGCCCGCCGCCAAGCTCGACGTCCGCGGCTACCCGGGCTGGCTGCGTACCGCCCACCTCGCCGCGCCCGCCGACTCCTCGCCGTCCGCCGGCACGCTGGTGGTGGACGTCGTCCGCACCACGCTGCG
>NZ_CADEAU010000883.1 GCF_902825405.1 Micromonospora maritima
CTCCCGCGCAGGTGCCGTCGTCGGTCACCGCCATCACGACCACACCACCGGCGTCCTGCTGACGCAGGACCCGAGCCACGTCGGCCCCGGATGCCACCACCGGCCGGGACAACGCCCGCCGGGCCGGCAGCACCGAGGCGAACAGGGCGGCGAGCACCGCCACCGCGACGACGAGGCCGAGCCGTCCCCACGGCAGTACCAGCGTGAAGTCTCCGGCGATACGCGCCACCACGGCCATCGCCCCGGCGGCGACCCCGACGCCCAGTGCGACGCCGAGCAGCGTGCCGACCGACGCGGTGAGGACCGCCTCCACCGCGAGCACCGTCCGCATCCCGCCCCGGCTCAGGCCGACCGCGCGCAGCACGGCGTTCTCCCGGGTCCGCTCCACCACCGAGAGGCTCAGGGTGTTGGCGACCCCCACCAACGAGATCACCACGGCCAGGCCGAGCAACGCCGTGACCAGACCGAGCACCATGTCGACGGTGCCGGTGAGCATCTTCTTGTAGGCGGCCTGGTCCATCAGGTTGACCGTCGGATAGCGGGCGACCACCGACTCCACCGCGGCCCGGGCGACGTCCACGTCGACCCCGGCGGCCGGATCCACCTCCGCCAGGTATCCGCGTTCGGTGGGAAAGAGCCGGGTGAAGTCGGCGTCGGCGACCTCCACCACGTGCCCCGCGGCGGCCGGGCTGCCGGCCGGGGCCGACCGGTCGTCGGCGACCACGGCGGCGACCCGCAACGGCCGCCCCGCCACGGAGACGGTGGCTCCGACGGTCCAACCGCGGGCGGCGGCCAGCTCCCGGTGCACCAGCACCGCCCCCGGCCCGAACGCATCGAGGTCCCCGGCGTCCACCGCGGACAGCGTCCGCCGGACCAGGGCCGGGTGCGCGGCCCGCACCTCCACGCCGTCGGACACCCGGCTGCGCTGCTCGTGCACGACGCCCAGCTCCGGCCGGGCGGCCAGCTCGCCGGCCAGCGGCGCGGGCAGGTCCCCGCCGATGCCGGTGACCAGGAAGTCCACGCCGACCCGGGCGTCCACCGCGCGTTCGATGCCGGCCTTGACGCTGCCCGCGCCGACCACGAACGCCGACACCAGGCCGATCCCGATCACCATCGCGGTGGCGGTGGCCGCGACCCGGCGCGGGTTGCGCACCGCGTTCGCCACGGCCAGCGCGGCCGGGGCG
>NZ_CADEAU010000884.1 GCF_902825405.1 Micromonospora maritima
CGGTGCGGGACCGGGTCACGGACGCTGAGCGCGGCGCGCAGCTCGGGCACCCGCGCGCCGGCCGCCCGCAACGGCACCGAGAGCGCGTTGGCGACCGCGAGGATCTCCGGTCGGTTGCGCCAACTGGTGGTCAGACCGAGCACGTCGGCGGGGCTGCCGTCGGCGCGCGCGAACTCGGTGGGGAACCGGTCGAGCGTGCCGGCGCTGGCCCCGCGCCAGCCGTAGATGGACTGGCACGGGTCGCCCACCGCGGTCACCGGGTGGCCGCCGCCGAACAGCGCGTTGAGCAGCACCACCTGGGCGTGGCTGGTGTCCTGGTACTCGTCGAGCAGCACCACCCGGAACCGGTCCCGCTCGATCACGCCGACACCCGGGTGGTCGCGCGCCACCCGGGCGGCCCGGGCCAGCTGGTCGGCGAAGTCCATCGCCTCGAAGTCGTCCTTGCGCCGGGCGTACGCGCGGACCAGCGGCAGCAGCTTCAGCCGGGTCTGCTGGAGCTGAAGCGCCTTACGCACGTCGGCGTAG
Source organism: Micromonospora maritima (assembly GCF_902825405.1). Taxonomy (GTDB): domain Bacteria; phylum Actinomycetota; class Actinomycetes; order Mycobacteriales; family Micromonosporaceae; genus Micromonospora; species Micromonospora maritima. The sequence goes on from NZ_CADEAU010000884.1 coordinate 526, forward strand.
ACCCGCCCGGGACGCGACTGCACCTCGGCGAAGAACCGGCCGGTCCAGGCCGCCAGCTCGTCCGGGTCGACCAGGTGCTCGTCCAGCTCGCCGGCGAGGGCGAGCACCGCGTCGGTGATGGTGGACGGCATCCGGTCCACCTCGGACATGTCGCCGTCGTAGTTGCGGACCAGCAGGTCGACGAGCTGCCAGCGGGACGCCTCGGTGAGCAGCCGGGTGGTCGGCTCGTAGCCGGCCCGCAGCCCGTGCTCGGTGACGATCCGCCCGGCGTACGAGTGGTAGGTGGAGACGGTCGGCTCACCCGCGAGCGGGTCGTCCTGCGGGTCCCGCCCCTGCCGGCCCAGCCGCCGGACGAGCTGGTCGAGCCGGGTCCGCACCCGGTGCGCCAGCTCGCCGGCCGCCTTGCGGGTGAAGGTCAGCCCGAGGATGTGCTCGGGGCGGACGTAGGAGTTGGCGACCAGCCACACCACCCGCGCGGCCATCGTCTCGGTCTTGCCCGAACCGGCGCCGGCGACCACCAGCAGCGGTTCCACGGGCGCCGCGATGATCGCCGCCTGCTCCCGGGTGGGCGCCGGCAGCCGGAGCAGCCGGGCCAGCTCGACCGGGGTGTACCGCGGGCCGGCGTCGGCGGCCCGGGGC
>NZ_CADEAU010000885.1 GCF_902825405.1 Micromonospora maritima
CCGGCCGACCGCGGGCTCGCCCGTGTGGGTCAGACCCGGCCGGCGCGGGTGCTTGGCCGCCGCCGGCTGCTCGTGACCCGGCCGGCAGGGCTCGCCCTGGGCGCAGCCGTGCTCGGCCTCCCCGTGCGCCATCCCGGTCTCCTCCATCTCGCCGTCGCCCGCCGGGCGGAACGCCCCGACGCGCCCTGACACCGTACTGGCCCGGCCGGACGAGATCGTCAGCGCGTACCGGTGGAGATCGTCCGGCCCGGACGACCCGGCGGGCTCGGAGTGGAACCGCTGGTCACGGCGTGTCAGGCTGGTGCGGTGAGCGAACCGGGCGGGACCGAGACGTCGGCGACGCTGCGCCGCATCGAGCGGGCGGCGGGCGGCCTGGCCACCGCCAGCGTGGCCCGGATGGACGAGACGCTGCCCTGGTTCCGGGAGCTGCCGGCCGACCAGCGCTCGTGGGTCATGCTGGTCGCCCAGGCCGGGGTGCGGTCCCTGGTGCAGTGGCTGCGTCAGGGCGGCGGCGCGACCGACCGCACCCAGGAGGTCTCGGACGAGGTGTTCGCCGCCGCGCCGCAGGCGCTCGCCCGCTCGATCACGCTCCAGCAGACCGTGGCGCTGATCAAGGTGACCATCGAGGTGGTCGAGGAGCAGGTGTCGGAGCTGGCGGTGCCGGGCGAGGAGCAGTCACTGCGGGAAGCGGTGCTGCGTTTCTCGCGGGAGATCGCGTTCGCCGCCGCCCGGGTCTACGCCCGCGCCGCCGAGAGCCGGGGCTCGTGGGACGCCCGGCTCCAGGCGTTGCTCGTCGACGCGCTGCTGCGCGGCGACTCGCCGGACGTGCTGGCCAGCCGGGCCGCCGCGCTGGGCTGGTCGGACGCCCCGCCGGTGGCGGTGGCGGTGGGCCGCTCGCCCGGCGGTGAGGTGGCCGCCGTGCTGCACACCGTCTACCGGCAGGCGCGGCGTATCGGCGTCGAGGTGATCGGCGGGGTGCACGGCGACCGTCTGGTCATCGTGCTCGGCGGGGCGGCCGACCCGCTGGCCGCCACCGAGAAGCTGCGGACCGCCTTCGGCGACGGGCCGGTGGTGGTCGGTCCGGCCGTGCCCAGCCTGGACGAGGCGACCGACTCCGCCCGGGCCGCGCTGGCCGGATTCCGCGCCGCGCCGGCCTGGCCGAC
>NZ_CADEAU010000886.1 GCF_902825405.1 Micromonospora maritima
CTCCGCGGCGGCGCGCCGGCGCAGCAGCAGGGACAGCCCGGCCGCGCCGATCGACAACGCGCCGGCCACGTACCAGGCGAGCGCGTAGTCGCCGAGCCGGTCCCGGACCAGGCCGGCGCCGGTGGCGGCGAGCGCGGCGCCCACCTGGTGGGCGGCGAACACCCAGCCGAACACCACCGCCCCGGACGCGCCGAACCACTCCCGGCACAGCGCGACCGTCGGCGGGACGGTGGCCACCCAGTCCAGGCCGTAGAAGATGATGAACACCAGCATGCTCGGCTCGGCCCGGTCGGCGAAGAGGCTCGGCAGCACCAGCAGCGACACGCCGCGCAGCGCGTAGTAGGCGCCCAGCAGCAGCCGGCTGTCGACCCGGTCGGTGAGCCAGCCCGAGGCGACCGTACCGACGATGTCGAAGAGGCCGACCAGGGCGAGCAGGCCGGCGGCGGTGGCCGGGGCGGCGGGTTCGCCGGCGGGCACCCAGTAGTGCTGCCGTTGGAACGGGTAGGTGGGCAGGTCGACGAGGCGGCCGGGGTGCCCGGCGAAGGCGGGCCGCCAGTCCACCGCCGTCCCGGCGGTGTGCAGGGCGGCGAGGGACCTGTGGAACCGGTCGAGGCCGCCCTCGTCGCGGCGCAGGCTGCCGGTGACCGTGACCGCATCCGGCCCGGCGGCGGCCTCGGCGCTGTCCTGCACCGCCATGGTCAGCACCGGGTGCGCGCTGACCTCGACGAACGTGCGGTACCCGGCGGCGGTGAGGTCGCGGACCGCGTCGTCGAAGCGGACCGTCTCGCGCAGGTTGCGGTACCAGTAGTCGGCGTCGAGGCCGGCGGTGTCCGTCCAGTCGCCGGTGACGGTGGAGCGGAACCGCACGGTGCCGGTGCGGGGTTCGATGGCGGCGAGCCGGGCCAACAGGTGCTCGCGCAGCGGTTCGACGTGCGCGGAGTGGGAGGCGTAGTCCACCGGCACCCGCCGCACCCGCACCTCGCGGGACTCGTAGTGCGCCACCAGCTCGTCCAGCGCGGCGGCGTCGCCGGAGACCACCACCGAGGTCGGCCCGTTGACCGCGGCGAGCGCGACCCGCCCGTCCCACCGGCCGATCGTCTCGATGGCCTCGGCGGCGGTGGTCGCCACCGACACC
>NZ_CADEAU010000887.1 GCF_902825405.1 Micromonospora maritima
CGCCCGGTCCTCGCTCGACGCGGGCGGCAGCAGCAGCCCGAGCAGGCCGGCGACCAGCGGCGCGCCGGGCAGCACGGCCGCGAGCCACAGCGTCATGAGGCCACCTCGTCCCGGACGGTGGCGGTCCGCTCGGCCAGCGGGACGTCGTCGACGGTGACGCTGGCCCGCAGCCGGTAGAGCTGGAGCACGATGGCCAGCCCCACACCGATCTCGGCGGCGGCGAGCACGATGACGAACAGCGCGAACACCTGCCCGGAGTGCGGCAGCGCCGAGCGGACCGTGGTGTCGGCGGTGACCAGGACCAGGTTGACCGCGTTGAGCATCAGCTCCACCGCCATCAGCACCAGCACGGCGTTGCGCCGGCGCAGCACGCCGTAGACGCCGAGGCCGAACAGGAGCGCGGCGGTGACGTACGGGATGACCGGTCTCACCGGCGCCCGCCCTCGTCGGCGGCCACGGCGGCCGGGCCCGCCGGTCCGGCCGCTCCGGTCGGGTCGGTCCCGGTGGACGCGGCGGGTGTGCCCGTCGGGCCGCTGCCGGCGGCCGGCGCCACGGTCGGGCCGGACGGGGACGGGCGGCCGATGTCCGGGCGGGAGAGCACGATGGCGCCGACAAGCGCGGCGAGCAGCAGCACCGAGAGCACCTCGAACGGCAGCACCCAGGAGCGGAACACCTGCTCGCCGAGGCGCTCGGCGGTGCCCGCGGCGGGCAGCTCCACCCGCGACCAGCGGAACGCGTCGACCAGCAGCACGGTCAGGCCGAGACCGCTGCCGGCGCCGACCAGCGCGGCCGGCCAGCCGGGTCGGTCGAGGTCGTCGGAGGGGCCGATCGGGGCCCGGGTCAGCATGACCGCGAACAGCAGCAGCACCACCACCGCGCCCACGTAGATCAGCACCTGCACCCAGGCCACCAGCTCGGCGGTCAGCACCAGGTAGTCACCCGCGAGCGCGCCCAGGCAGACCACCAGCCACAACCCGGCCCGGACCAGGTGCCGGGTGGCCACCACCAGCGCGCCCGCGCCCACCGCGACCGCGCCGAGGGCGAGCAGCAGCACGTCCGCGCCGGTCACGAGGCCGCGCCTCCGCCCGGCTCGCCGGCGGCGTCGGGGCGTACCCG
>NZ_CADEAU010000888.1 GCF_902825405.1 Micromonospora maritima
CTGTGGTGGACCGTGCGTCCGGGTCCGCTGCGCTGGCGTCGCTGACCGACCGTCCCGGGACGCGCCGGCGCGAGCGCCGCGGGGCGCGGTGGCGGCGGCGTTGCGGGTGCCTTTCGAGCTGATATCAGGAACGACTCACCCCTGGCGGAGAGCATCGCGTCGATTCCCACGGTGCGCGCGTCCGTGCCGGCCGACGATCCCGACGACTCGGCATCCGTGAACGACCGTGGCCCGCCTCGACGCGATATCACCAACGACTCAGCTCGAAAGGCAGTCCCACCCGAGGCAGCGGTGCCGCCCACCGTGGACCACGTCCTGGTGGTCGGCAGGGGCGTGCCCCCCGCGCGGTGACCGGCCCTGCCCCGGCGTGGACCGCGCCCGGCGCCCGTCGGCCGGCGGTCGTCGGTCAGCGGTCGGCGGCGCGCAGCTTGCGGACGAGCTTGCGCAGACCGGCCTGCCAACCGTCCGGGTCCTCGGCGCGGCGGCGGGCGTAGTCGGCCACCTCCGGGTGGGGCAGGATCAGGAACCGCTCCTCGGCCAGCCCGGCGACGACGGTGTCGGCGACCTGGTCCGGGGTGAGGATCGCGCCGGACGCGGCGATCACCCGCGCGCCCAGGTGGCCCTCGGTGAGGCCGTCGGCGAGCATCGGCGTGTCCACGCCCTGCGGGCAGAGCGCGCTGACCCGGATGCCGGCGTCGCGATAGGTGATGGCGAGCCACTCGGCGAGGCCTACCGCCGCGTGCTTGGTGGCGGTGTACGGGGCGTCCCCGACCGCGGTCAGCACGCCGGCCGCCGAGCAGGTGAGCAGCAGGTGGCCCTGCCCCTGACGCAGCATGCCGGGCAGCACGGCCCGGGCGCTGTGCAGGTGACCGAGCACGTTCACCCGCCAGGCCCGGTCCCAGTCGGCGTCCGGCGCGTCGATGCCGCCGCCGGTGGCCACACCGGCGTTGGCGCAGAACAGGTCGATCCGGCCGTGGCGGCGCTCGGTCTCGTCGACGAGCGCGCGTACCGCCGCCTCGTCGGTGACGTCGAGCCCGACCCCGGACGCGACCGGGCCGATCGCCTCGGCGGTCGCGCGGGCCGCGTCGGCGGCCAGGTCGGCCAGCACGAC
>NZ_CADEAU010000889.1 GCF_902825405.1 Micromonospora maritima
GGACGCCCAACCGGTGCGCCGGCCGGCGTGCCGGTCGGCGGTGGCGAACGCGGCCAGCAACGGTGGCCCCACGGCGTGCGCGGCGGCCCACCGGTCGGCCACCTGCGTGGGCTCGCCGGCGTCCAGGCAGACCTGGAGCCCGGCCGTGCTGTACATCATGGCCCGCCCGGCCGGGCCCCGCCGGTCGAAGGCGCGGCGCATGGCGCGGTAGCGCGGGGTGTCCACCACCGGTCGCGGGGACCGCCAGGGGTCCATCCCGGTACGTCCCAGCACCAGCCCGGCGGCGTCGAGCCGGGCGCGCAGCTCGGCGACGTCGGCCTCGGTGGCCAGGACGAGAGCGGCGACCGACGGTCGCGCCGCGGCGGAGATCTCCACCTGCCCGCCGGGCTCCACGGTCACGGTTCCGCCGCGCCGGAGCTCGTCGGCCGGGCTGGTGGGGTCGAGGGTGACGGGGCTGTGCCGTCCCAACGCCTCGCGCAGTCGCTCGCGGTCGACCGGGCGGGTCGGGTCCGCGGCGTCGTGCACGGTCCATTCCAGTTCGACGCCGGTGAGCGTCGGTGGGCCGGTCTTGAAACAGATGCGGGCCAGGTGCCCGCGGGCCGCGGCCTCGTCCCCCAGGACGGTCACCCGGTCCAGCTCCGGTGACATCACCACGTGACGGCTCCTCTCCCGGAGACAGGTGACGTCGTCGTCACCCGGGACCCGGCCCGGTAGGCACGGGTCCGCGCGTCCCCCCATCCTCTGTCTAGCAGACGGATCCCGCGCGCCCAGGGAGATGAATTTTTGTCCGGAATCCGATTGCGCCGGACGTTCAGTCCTGGTCGTCGTCCTCGTCGTGCGGGCCCGGCGACTTCGACTTCGGCGTGGGCTTGGCCGTGGGCCTGGGTTCGCCCTTCGCCGGTTCCCCGGCCGACGGCACCAGCGCCCGGCAGTAGCCCTCGACGAGGTCGGCGCCGCCGGCGGCGGCCACCAGGTCGGCGAAGCCCGGGGTGGTCAGGGCCTGGGCGCGCTGCCGGTCCGACTTGGCCAGATAGGCGCGGCAGTGACCGGCGAGCCGGCCGTCGACCGGCGGCGCGGTGGCCGAGCGGGACGGCGGGGG
>NZ_CADEAU010000890.1 GCF_902825405.1 Micromonospora maritima
CAGCGCGGTGCGTCGGACCCGCCCGCACACCGTGGTGGTGTGGTCGCAGACGCCGATGACCGGGCGGGCGTACCGGGCGGTCCGCTTCGCGCGGGAGTTCCCCTCGGTGCGGGTGCACGGCGCCGGGCCGGGCTGGATCACGCCGCCGTCCACGCCGGCGGGACACCTGACCACCCTGTCGGACGCGCTCGCCGCGTGTCGCGACGCCGCCCGGCAGCGGGACGAGGCGCGGTAGGCGGTTCCGCGCGGGCGGCGGCCGGTCAGCCGGCCCGGAAGCCGCGCAGCAGGGCGGCGACGGCGGACTCCGGGTCGACGTCGTCGTCGGGCGCGGCGAGCAGGTTGCCGAGGAGCCCGTCGACGAGCGCGAGCAGCGTCCGGAAGTGCGCGGGCGGATCGGTAGACCCGAGCGCGGCGAGCAGTGGCACCCCCCACCCGGCCAGCTGCGCCCGTCCGGCCGCGATGGCGGGACGCAGCTCGGGCCGTACGGCCGCCTCCACGAACAGCGCGTGCCGGGCCAGGGTGACCACCCGTTCCTCGCCGGTGAAGCGCCGGATCAGCCGGCCGAGCACGCGGACGAAGCCGTCGACGTCGCCCGGCGGCAGATCCACCGCGAGGCGCTGCCAGGCCTGCGTCTCCACCTCGACCAGTCGGTCGAAGACGCCGGCGACGAGCGCCTCCCGGGTGCGGAACCGGTTGGACGCGGAGCCCTCGGGCAGCCCCGCCTCCGCGTCCACCGCCCGGTGGGTGAGCTGCCGCGGGCCCCGGGTGCCGAGCACCCGGATGGCGGCGTCGAGCAGGAGCTGGCGGCGATCGGTCACCGGCTGAGACTACAGGCGTAGTGAACTCGACTGCATCTGTAGTACGGTGCGGGCATGGACGGTCGGGCGGTCGTGGTCGGTGGTGGGGTCGGTGGACTGGCGGCGGGGATCGCGCTGCGGGCCGCCGGCTGGTCGGTGACGGTCCTGGAACGCGCCGCCGCGCTGCCGCGTACCGGCACCGGGCTCGGCATCTGGCCCGGGGCGATGCGCGCGCTGGACGCGCTCGGCGTGGGCGACGAGGTGCGGCGCCGCGGTCGCCGGCAGGCCG
>NZ_CADEAU010000891.1 GCF_902825405.1 Micromonospora maritima
GGCGGCACCCCGCAGCGGCGGGCCAGCACCGGCAGCGCCCACGCGGTCAGCGCCACCCCGGCCAGGGCGAGCACCCGGAACAGCGCGACCGCGCCCCACAGCGACCCGGTGGCCTTGACCACGGCGCCGGAGAGCAGCACGAACAGCGGCCCGTACGGCGCCGGAGTGTCCCGCCAGATGTAGGAGATGGTGTCCAGCCAGGGGCAGGGCAGCGCGGACACGCCCTGCTCGTACGGGTTGATGCCGGCCGAGAAGCTGGCGCCCTGGCAGGCGTACGCGTAGACGTCCCGGCTGCCCAGCGGCGGGGCGACGAGCATCGGCAGCAGCCAGAGCGCGACCGTGACCAGCACCCAGCGCGACGACGGCACCTTGTCCCGCAGCGACCACCAGGCCCACGCCAGCAGCCCGGTGCCGACCAGCCAGAGCCCGATGATCAGCGGCCCGTTCGGGCCCTGCCAGATGCTGACCGGCGTGGGACGCAGCTCGCCGTCGGGCAGGGCGCCGCCGAGGTAGGCGGCCACGGCGAGCAGCACCGAACCCGCCAGGCCGATCCAACGCGAGAGGTGGTGAGGCACGTCCGACATGCTGCCAGTACGGTGGTTCGCGATCAGGAGGTGGGCATGCGGGGCGGTCGGGTGGTGGCGGTGTCCGCCGCATCGGCGCTCGTCCTGGCCGTGCTGTACCTCACCCTGCCGGTCACCGGGTCGGACCTGTCCGCGCAGGTCGCCCGCGCCGACTTCTTCGCCGCGCACGGTTCCGCCCTGGTCGACCTGCGCTGGTACGGCGGGGTGCACCCGTGGGGCTACAGCCTCGTCTCGCCGCCGCTGATGGCGGCGCTCGGGGTACGCCCCACCGGCGCGCTCGCCCTGCTCGCCTCGGCCACCGCGTTCGCGGCCCTGCTGGTCCGGCTCCGGGTGCCCCGCCCGCTGTTGGGCAGCCTGGTCGGCGTGGTCACCATCGCCGGCAACCTGGTCTCGGGCCGGGTCACCTACGCCCTCGGTGTCGCGTTCGGGCTGGCCGCGCTGCTGGCGCTCACCCTGCCCGCCGCCCCGGAGGGCCGGGCGTCCGGCGGTCCCGCCGGGAC
>NZ_CADEAU010000892.1 GCF_902825405.1 Micromonospora maritima
GGGCGAGGTGCCGCGCCCGCACCTGGGACCACACCTCGGCGGCGGCGGTCCCGCCGTCGGCGACCGGCACCGAGGCGCAGCCGCCGAGCCAGCGCGAGCCGCGCAGGTGCAGGTAGCGGCAGATCCCGGCCCACATCAGGTTGATCACGGCCCCGGTGCGGTGGTCCGGGTGCACGCAGGAGCGACCCGCCTCGACGAGGTCGTCACCGAGCGGGGCCAGCGCGGCCAGGTCGAACTCGCCGTCGGCGTACCGCCGGTCGGTGCGTCCGGGCGGCAGCAGCCGGTAGGTGCCGACCACCTCGTCGGTGCCCTCCCGGAGCACCACCAGGTGGTCGCAGTGGGCGTCGAACTCGTCGGCGTCGAGCCCGGCGGACCCCGGCGGAAGGGTGGCGCCGAGTTCGCTGGCGAACACCTCGTGGCGCAGGCGTTGCGCGGCCGCGACCAGGGTCGGGTCGTCAGCGATCAGCAGGGTGTAACCGCTGGTCGTGAGCGGTGCGCCAGCGGCGTGCAGAACGGCCATGGGTCCTGTGTAAGGGCCCCGGGTTGCCGCGCCCGGGGTGAGGGATGTCGATCCGGTGAACGCCCGTCGGCGGTGCCGTGCGCGGCCGGGCGGCGAACCCGGTGACGGCGCGTGTGCGAGGCTGCCGGGCGACCGCCGGCGACGGCGCCGGCGGCGGACGGAACCCGGAGGTGCACATGCTCGTCGAGGCCCGCTTCCACGGACCGGACGGCTCGGGCAACGGCGGCTGGAGCGCCGGGATCTTCGCCGCGCTGATCGACGACCGGGGGCCGGTGGAGGTCACGCTGCGCCGGCCGCCGCCGCTGGACACCCCGCTCACCGCCGGCGACGGCGAGGTGCGCGACCCGGAGGGCCGGCTGGTCGCCGAGGTACGCCGGGTCGAGCCGGTCGACGCGGTCGTGCCGCCGGTGGACCGGGCGACGGCCGAGCAGGCCGCGCGGGCGTACCCCGGTCTGGTGGACCATCCCTTCCCCGGCTGCTACGTCTGCGGGCCGACGCGCCCGGACGGGCTGCGGATCTTTCCCGGCCGGCTGCCCGACGGGCGGACCGCCGCGCCGTTCC
>NZ_CADEAU010000893.1 GCF_902825405.1 Micromonospora maritima
TTCAGACGTGTGCTCTTCCGATCTGCCCGCCTCTACACCGGGGTGCTCTACGAGGCGCTCGACCTGGCCACGCTGCCGCCGGCGGCGGAGCGGGCGGCCCGCCGGTCGGTGCTGATCAGCTCCGGCCTGTGGGGCGCGGTCCGCCTCACCGACCGGATTCCGCCGTACCGGTGCCCGATCGGGGCGCGCCTGCCGGGCGTCGGGGCGCTGGCGGCGTACTGGCGGTCCGCGATGGAACCGGCCATGACGGCGGCTGCGGGCAACGGTCCGGTGCTCGACCTGCGCTCCGGCGCGTACGCGGCCACCTGGACCCCGCGCGGCCTCCTCGCCGAGCGCACGGTCACCGTGCGGGTGCTGCACGAGCGGGTGGTGGACGGGACGCCGACGCGGTCGGTGGTGAGCCACTTCAACAAGGCGACCAAGGGCCGGCTGGTCCGGGACCTGTTGCTCGCCGGCGCCCGCCCGCGTACCGCCGACGCGCTGGTGGGCGCGCTGCGTGACCTGAAGTACACGGTCGAGGAGGGGCCCCGGGCCACCGGCCGCCCCCGGCAGCTCGACGTCGTCGTCGCCGATCTCTGAGGGCCGGCGTTCGCGCAAATTTTGCTCAAGGCTCGGGCGCAGCGGTTCCCCGGCCCGGCGGGGCAGGCCACGGTAGAGGGGCCCCGACGCCGACCAAGGAGCCGTGCCGATGCTCTCCGAGCCCACCACACTGCTCGACCGGCCGCGCCCGTCGTCGCCGCCACCGCCGCTGGACTGGCTGACCCTGGCCGACGCGTTCGAGGTCGCCTGCATGGTGCGGTGCACGCCGCCGCCGGCCGCGGACGTCCGCCGGTTCGACGTCGACCCGTACCGGGGCGGGGTGGCGGAGTTCAACCGGGAGGACGCGGCGCAGCGGATGCGGCAGCTGCTGGGCCGCCTCGACGTGCCGGTGGAGCACGAGTTGACCACGGGTGGCCTGCGCCGCCGCTACGAGCTGCACCGGCTGTCGGTGCCCGGCGAGCACCGGCCGGCGTACGCCGCCGTGCTGGCGGCCGGCTGGCGGCAGGGCCGACGCGAGCTGCTCGGCGGGCCG
>NZ_CADEAU010000894.1 GCF_902825405.1 Micromonospora maritima
GGCACCGTCGGCCGTACGGGCGCCGTCGGCCGTACGGGCGCCGTCGGCCGGCGCGGGCCGGTCGGTCGGTCCGCCGCCGGGGCGCTCGGGATCAGGGGTGTCCGGACTCACCCGGTGATCCTCTCAGGCCGGGGCGCGGCGCGGGGCGGTGGTGGGCGGTCAGCGCGCGAACGGCTCCAGCATCACCGCGGCCGCCTTGAGCCAGGCGTCCCGGGTCTCCGCCTGGAGCTGGTGGTACTCGATCGAGGAGCCGGTCTCCAGCGCCGGGTCGTAGGGCACCACGGCGACCGCTCGGGTGCGGGTGGCGAAGTGCCGCTCCAGGTCGTCCTGCAGGGAGGTACGCCCCGGCGTCGGGCAGGAGATCAACGTGACGGCGTTGTCGGCCAGCTCACCCATGCCGACCTCGTGCAGCAGGTCGAGCATCCAGTCGGCGCTGAAGGCGGCGTCCTCGCGCGGCACCGTGGTCACCACGAGCTGGTCGGCGGCCTGCATGACGGTGCGCCAGTTCGGGCTCTCCACGTTGTTGCCGGTGTCCACGCAGACCACCTCGTGGGTCCGGCGCAGCAGCTCCAGCACCCGCTTGACGGTGAACTGGTCGAGCCGCTGGGCGAAGCGCGGGCTCTCCTCACCGGCCAGCACGTCGTAGGAGCCGTCGGACGCGTGCCGCAGGTAGTCGTCGAGGTGCGACAGCAGCCTGTCGCCCTCCAGGATCTCGATCTGCGCCAGGTCGTGGACCAGGTGGCGGATGGTACGGGCGTGCCGGGCACTGCCGGCCCGCAGGCCGAGCGTGCCACGCAGCTCGTTGTCGTCCCAGGCGAGCACGCCACGGCCGCGCACGCTGCCCACGGTGGCCGCGGCGAGCACCGTCGCGGTGGTCTTGTGCACGCCCCCCTTGGGGTTGGCGAAGGCGAGCACCCGGGGCGTGCCCAGCTCCCGGCGGAGCACGCCGGTCGCCCGCTCCAGTTCGGGGTCCTGCTGCGGGGCGCGCCACCGCGCCTGTGTCGGCTCCACCCGGCCGGGCCGGGCCTCCACGGGCCGCCGCGGGGCGGGCAGCACCGGCTCCGGG
>NZ_CADEAU010000895.1 GCF_902825405.1 Micromonospora maritima
GGCCGTGGTCGACGCGCCCGGCGAGTTCCGCCCGGGGCAGCCGGGCTCGCGGCGGCACCTGGCGTTCGGCGCCGGCCCGCACCGCTGCGTCGGCGCCCAACTGGCCCGGATGGAGGCCGCCGTGGTGGTCGCCGAGGCGGCCCCGCTGCTCGACGGCGTCACGGTGGTCCGTCCACCGTGGTGCCCGGACAACCTCACCTTCCGCATGCCCGACGCGTTCGTGGTCCGCCGCGTCTGACCGCGCAGTGTTAGAAGGGGGCCCTTTCTCTACCGGAGGCGTTAAGAAGGGGCCCTTCCTTAACGAAAGTCAGGGTGGGCGCCCACCCTTCGACAGCGGCGCCGCTCCCCCGCCGGTGAATAGCGTCGCCGCATGATCACACTTCGTGGGTTGACGAAACGGTTCGGCGAGGTGACGGCCGTCGACGACCTGACCGTCGAGATCCGTCCCGGCCAGGTCACCGGGTTCCTCGGCCCGAACGGCGCGGGCAAGTCCACCACCATGCGGATGGTGCTCGGCCTGGACCGGCCCACCGCCGGGGCGGCGCTGGTGCACGGCCGGGACTACCGCACCCTGCGGCATCCGCTGTACGAGGTCGGCGCGCTGCTCGACGCCACGGGTGTGCACCCGGCCCGCTCCGGCGCGGCCCACCTGCGGGCGATGGCACGCAGCAACGGCGTACCGGCGCGGCGGGTGACCGAGGTGCTCGACCTGGTCGGCCTGGACGACCGCGCCGCCGGCAAGCCGGGCCGGGCGCTGTCCCTGGGCATGGGTCAACGGCTCGGCATCGCCGGCGCGCTGCTCGGCGACCCGCCGGTGCTGCTGCTCGACGAGCCGGTCAACGGGCTCGACCCGGACGGGGTGCGGTGGATCCGCGGGTTCACCCGGCGCCTCGCCGACGAGGGACGCACCGTGCTGATCTCCAGTCATCTGATGAGCGAGATGCAGCAGACCGCCGACCGGGTGGTGGTGCTCGGCCGGGGCCGGCTGGTCGCGGACGCGCCGCTGGCCGAGCTGATCGCCGCGCGGCCCGCCGCCTCGGTCCGGGTACGCGGGCCCGAGCC
>NZ_CADEAU010000896.1 GCF_902825405.1 Micromonospora maritima
AGGCGTACGTGCCGCCGGGCCGGACGCTGGTGCCGGTGCCGCCGGTGACCGGGGCGGCGGTCAGCCCGGCCATGTTCTGGTCGGCGCGCACCGGCCTGGCCTTCGACGCGCCTGGCGGCTACTTCATCGGTCCGCGTTCGGCCACCGACCCGACGGCCCGCTGGGGCGCGCCGGACCGGCCCACCTCGCTGCTGCTGCGCCGGGCCGCGGAGACCGGCCAGGTGCCCCCGGTCGGCGACGTGGAGCGCCGGCAGGCGGTCGAGGACCTGCGGCACTGGCGGGCGGCGGCGCTGGTGCAGGCCGACTCGTCGCCGGGCGACCCGGTGCGCGCCACCGTGGACGCCCTGGTCGGCCCGGGCCGGGACGTGCCCGGCGGGCACCTGTGGGACGTCCGCCCCCTGCTCGGCTGACGCCCCTGGGTGTAAGGAGGGGCCCCCTTTTAACACGGCGTGTTAAGAGGGGGCCCCTCCTCTACCGAATACGTTAAGAAGGGGCCCTTCCTTACACGCGGTCGCGCACGTCCCACAGCCAGACGTCGTCGACCCGTTGCGCGGGGCCGAGCAGCGCGGTCATCAGGTCGCGCAGCACCGCCTCGCGCGGGTTCGCGCCGAGCACCACCACCGACGCCCGCCAGAAGCGCAGGTCCTCGACGGCCTGCCGGCGGTTCTCCTCGGTGATCTCCGGGACCCGGTCGGCGTCCATGGTGGAGTAGATGAGCGTGCTGGTGGGGCGGTTCGGGGCGCCGAAGACGCCTTCGCCCCGCTCGTTCGGGCCGATGAAGTAGCCGCCCGGGATCGGGAACTCCTGCCCGGTCAGCGCGCTCCACCGCAGCGTCGGCAGTCCGTGCACGTTGCTCGGGATCGGCACCGGCACCAGCGTCCGGCCGTCCGGCACGTAGGGACGCCAGCCGCCCGAGGTGACGAAGTGCGGCGGCGGGTCGATCTGCTGCGCCGGCAGCGGGCGCGGGAACAGCGGCAGCAGGGCGGCCGCGATCGCGGCGCACCCGGCCAGGCGCAGCACGCGTTGCCGCCGGGACCCGGCGTCCGGCGCGGTCTCGCC
>NZ_CADEAU010000897.1 GCF_902825405.1 Micromonospora maritima
GCCGAGGGCCCGGCCGACGGTGGCGCGACCCCCGGCCAGCACGACGGCGGCGCCGACGGCAGCGCCTGACGCATGACCATGACGTACGTCGACCCGCCGGGTGGCCACGGCCGCCCGGCGGTTCCGCTCTCCGCCGCCGAGGCGCTGGCGCGCTGCGTCTCCGTCGAGCCGGCCAAGTTCGCCGCCGACCACTGGGGGCGCAGCCCGCTGTTGTCGCGGGCCGCCGAACTGCCCAACCCGCACGGCTTCACCGACCTGCTCGGCCCGGCCGACGCCGACGAGCTGCTCAGCCGGCGCGGCCTGCGTACCCCGTTCCTGCGCGTGGCCAAGGACGGCCAGCTCGTGCCGGCGGCGCGGTACACCGGCGGCGGTGGCGCCGGCGCCGAGATCGGCGACCAGGTGCTGGACGAGAAGGTGCTGGCGCTCTACGCCGACGGCGCCACCCTGGTGCTCCAGGGCCTGCACCGCACCTGGCCGGCGCTCGTCGACTTCACCCGCGACCTGGGCGCCGCGCTGGCGCAGCCGTTGCAGGTCAACGCCTACCTGACCCCGGCGGGCAGCCAGGGCTTCGCCACCCACTACGACACCCACGACGTCTTCGTGCTCCAGGTCGACGGGCGCAAGCACTGGCGGATCCACCCGCCCGTGCTCGTCGACCCGCTGGAGCGCCAGCCCTGGGGCGGCCGGGCCGACGAGGTCGCCGCCACCGCCGACGGCCGGCCCGCGCTGGACGTGGTGCTGGAGCCGGGGGACGCGCTCTACCTGCCGCGCGGCTGGCTGCACAGCGCGCAGGCGCAGGAGTCCAGCTCGCTGCACCTCACCGTGGGGATCCGGGCGCTGACCCGGTACGCCGTGGTGGAGGAGCTGCTCGGCCTGGCCGCCGAGGACGCCCGGCTGCGCGCCGGGCTGCCGTTCGGCCTCGACCTGGCCGACCCGGACGCGATCGAACCGGAACTGACCGAGACCGTCGAGGCGCTGCGCGACTGGCTGCTGCGCGCCGACCCGGCGGCGGTGGCCGCGCGCCTGCGGGCCCGGGTCTGGCCGGCCGCCCGGCC
>NZ_CADEAU010000898.1 GCF_902825405.1 Micromonospora maritima
CGATCTGGCTGGCCGCCGGCGGCGCCGCCACACCGCTGCCCGCCGGCACCGACCTGACCGACCGGCACACCCTCGCGGTCGAGGTACGCGGCCGGCAGCTCGTGGCCACGCTCAGCCCCTCCCGCCTCGGCGACCCGGTGGCCGAGGTGTCGCTCCGACTTCCCCGCACTGCGACCGGCGCGTTGGCCCTGCGCGCCCAGGGCGGACCGGCCGCGTTCGACAACGTCAGCGCCGCCCGGCTGTACCGCCCGGTCCGGCGCCCGGTCGCCCCGCCCCGGGTCGGCCCGGTGCTGCGTGGCTGGTCCGACGAGTTCACCGGTGGGCTCGACCCGGACTGGCGGTGGGTACGCCCCGACCCGGCGGTCACCGTGGCCGGCGGCGCGCTGCGCTGGCCGGTGCAGGACGCCGACCTGTCCGGCACCGGCAACACCGCCGGGGTGCTGCTGCGCGACGCGCCCACCGGCGACTACGTGGCCGAGACGAAGGTGGCGCTCGACCTGGGCGAGGACACGGTCCGCAACTACCAGCAGGCCGGCCTGGTGGCGTACGTCGACGACGACCGGTTCGCCCGGCTGACCCAGGTGGCGATCTGGAACACCCGGCAGGTCGAGTACGGCTACGAGCTGCCCTTCGCCGGGCAGCCCGTGTACGGCGGCAGCATCGTCGGCACCCCCGGCACCACCACCTGGCTGCGGCTGGCCCACCACGTCGACCGGGCCACCGGGGAGCACGAGTTCCGCGCCGGCTCCAGCCGCGACGGGAAGCACTGGACGTGGGGGGCGGTGTGGACGTTCCCGGCCGACACCACGCCCCGGGTCGGCCTGGTCGCGCACGGCGGCGCCACGCCCGCCGTGACGGCCGAGTTCGACTACCTGCGCTTCCACCGCTGACGTTCCGGGGCCGTCCACACCCGTGGACGGCCCCGGCTCAGCGGACCGGAGGCGGGCCGACCCCGGTCAGCTCGCTGACCGTGCGCGTGTCGCCGTCGTAGCTGCGGGCCGCCACGAACGCGCCGCCCGGGCGGTCCGCCCCGGCGACCGCCCGGGCGAGCCG
>NZ_CADEAU010000899.1 GCF_902825405.1 Micromonospora maritima
CCGGCGAGCCGGACGGCGGGGTGGCGCTGCGCGAGGCGGTGCACGCCTGCCGCAAGGGCGGCACGGTGGTGGTGCTCGACGGCGGGGCCGGGTTCGTCGACCGGTTCCCGGTCGGCGCGGTGGCGGAGAAGGGTCTGGTGGTGCGCGGCGGCCGGCGGGCCGGACCGGGCGCCATCCCCGAGCTGCTGGGCCGGATGGCCCGCGACGAGCTGGTGACCGAGCACCTGGCCACCCACCGGATGCCGCTGGAGCGGGGCGTCGACGGGTACGCGTTGTTCCGGGACCGGGCCGACGGTTGCGTCCGGGTGGCCTTCACCCCGTGATCCGGGCGGGCGCGGATGGCACACTCGGCGGATGCGCGCAGACCGTCCGTACGACCTCGTCCTGTTCGGCGCCACCGGCTTCACCGGCGGCCTGACCGCGGAGTACCTGGCCCGGCACGCGCCGGACCGGCTGCGTTGGGCGCTCGCCGGGCGCAACCCGGCCAAGCTCGCCGCCGTACGCGACCGGCTGGCCGCCATCGACCCCGGCCTGGCGGACCTGCCCCTGCTCACCGCGGACGTGACCGACCCGGCGTCACTGCGGGCGGTGGCCGAGAGCGCCCGAGTGGTCGCCACCACCGTCGGGCCGTACGTGCACCACGGCGCCCCGCTGGTGGCCGCCTGCGCCGGTGCCGGCACCGACTACCTCGACATCACCGGCGAGCCGGAGTTCGTCGACCTCATGTACGTGCGGCACCACGCCGAGGCGGTGCGCACCGGCGCGCGCCTGGTGCACGCCTGCGGCTTCGACTCGATCCCGCACGACCTGGGCGTCTGGTACACGGTCAAGCAGCTTCCCGCCGACGGCCCGGTCACGGTGGACGGCTACGTGCGGGCCGGTGGCCGCTTCTCCGCCGGCACGTACCACTCGGCCCTGACCGCGTTCTCCCGCACCGGCGAGGCCAGCCGGGCGGCCCGGGCCCGCCGGGCGGTGGAGCCGCGGCCGGAGGGGCGGCGGGTGCGGGCGGTGCCCGGCAAGGTGGGCCGGGTCCGCGCGT
>NZ_CADEAU010000900.1 GCF_902825405.1 Micromonospora maritima
AGTTTCAGCGGGACGTCTACATCGTGGCGTCGCCCGCCGCCGCGGCGGCGACGCCCACGCCCGCCCCGACGCTGACCTGCCCGCCCGCGCTGCCGGTCAGCGGCCAGGTCACCGGTGCCACCACCAGCAGCCTCACCATCACCTACTGGATGCTGCTCAGCCCGCCCTGCGGCTACGACCCGCCGCTGGTCGTCAGCCTCTTCACCAGCCGCGAGGACGCCGCGCAGTGGCGCGATCCGGTGGCCGAGGCCGTGACCGGGCCGGAACGCTCGGGGACGGTGACCGTCGGCGGGTTGACCCCGGGCACCGCCTACTGGTTCCGGTTCGCCGACACCACGGGCGTCCGGGATCCGTACGTGATCGGCGGGCCGGCGCGGACGTCGTCGTCCTGCACCGCCACGGTCACGGTCGACAGCAGGTGGGGCGGCGGCTTCGTCGCCACGGTCACGGTGCGCAACGACGGGACCGAGCCGATGTCGGGCTGGCTCGTCTCCTGGCGGTGGTCCGGCGACGAGCGCGTCCAGTCGGTCTGGGGCGGCGTCGCGGAGGCGTCCGGCCAGGACGTCACGGTCCGCAACGCGCCGTGGAACGGGACGCTGGCGCCGGGTGGCTCGACGACGTTCGGCCTGCTCGTGGCGACCGGCGCGGCGCCCGGCGGCATCACGCCGGCCTGCGGGCGGTGACCGGAGCGGCCGACGGGTGTCGATTTCCGCCCACCTGGGTACCTCTTGCATGTCATGCGCGGCCTCCGCGCCTGGATCAGGAGGTGCCATCGTGAAGATCCTGTCCCGCCGGAACCCTCCGGCGTCGAATACCGATGTGAACGGCGACGGCGTCGTGGACTCCCGCGACGGGAACACCGTCGCGGACCCGTCGGCCGACCGGCCGGTGGTGACCGACCGGGACGCGACGCGGACCACGTACCGCAGCGGCGCGACCGCCAGCGAGGCGGAGCGGTCCGCCGAGGCCGACCGGGTCGCGGACGCCGACCGGGTCGAGGTCGCGGAGCGGACCGGCGAGCCGGAGCGGCG
>NZ_CADEAU010000901.1 GCF_902825405.1 Micromonospora maritima
GGCGTTCCTCGCCGCCAGTGGCGGCGCGGGTGTGGATGTGGTGTTGGACGCGTTGGCGGGGGAGTTCGTGGACGCGTCGTTGCGGTTGTTGCCGCGCGGTGGCCGGTTCGTGGAGATGGGCAAGACGGATCTGCGGGACCCCGAGGTGGTGGCTCGGGAACATCAGGGTGTTGCCTATCGGTCGTTCGACCTGAACGAGGCCGGTGGGGAGCGGATCGGGCAGATGCTCGCCGAACTGCTCGACCTGTTCGAGCGCGGGGCGTTGCGGCCGTTGCCGGTGCGGGCGTGGGACGTGCGGCAGGCGCGGACCGCGCTGCGGTATGTGAGTCAGGCCCGGCACGTGGGCAAGGTGGTGCTGACCGTTCCGGCTGCCGCCGACCCGGACCGCGTCACGCTCGTCACCGGCGCGTCCGGTGCGCTGGCCGGCGTCGTCGCGCGGCACCTGGTGGCCACCGGGCAGTCCCGCAACCTGCTGCTCGCCGCCCGCCGTGCCCCCGCCGACGACCCGGCGTACGCGGCGCTCGTGGACGAGCTGACCGCGAGCGGCGCGCGGGTGCGGGCCGTCTCGGTGGACCTGGCGGACCGGTCCGGCGTGGCGAACCTGCTGGACGGCGTCGACCTGACCGCCGTCCACCACTGCGCCGGGATCGTCGCCGACGCCACCGTCGCCGGGCTGGACGACGACGCGCTGGACCGGGTGATGCGGCCCAAGGTGGACGCCGCCTGGGCCCTGCACCAGGCCACCGCCGGCCACGACCTGGCCGCGTTCGTGCTGTTCTCGTCGTTCGCGGCCACGCTGGGTTCGCCCGGGCAGGGCAACTACGCCGCCGCCAACGCGTTCCTCGACGCCCTCGCCATCCACCGCCGCGCCCACGGCCTGCCGGCCACCAGCATCGGCTGGGGCATGTGGGCCGCCACCAGCGCGATGACCGCCCACCTCGACCGGGACGACGCGCGGCGGCTGCGCCGCCTCGGCATGACCCCGCTCACCGCCGTCGAGGGCGCCGCCCTGCTCGACGCCGCC
>NZ_CADEAU010000902.1 GCF_902825405.1 Micromonospora maritima
CGCTCGACCCGGCGGCGCTCTACCCGCCGGTCAGCCCGCTCACCTGGCCCGAGTTGACCGCGCCGACCGTGCTCGCGGTCGCCGTCGCGGCCGCGCCGGCCTGGCTGACGCCCCCTCCGCCACCCACCGCGCCGGCCCGCCCGCCGGTCCCGTCGTCCCCACCCGGAGGCCACCCGTGATCACGTTCGACCGGGTCACCGTCCGCTACGCCGACGGCGGTGCCCCACCGCTGCGGGACGTGACGCTGCGGATCGAGGAGGGCGAGCTGTGCCTGGTCGCCGGGCGTACCGGCGCGGGCAAGTCGACGCTGCTGCGGGCGGTGAACGGACTCGTGCCGCACTTCACCGGCGGCACGCTGCACGGCACGGTCACGGTGGACGGCCGGGACACCCGCCGGCACCCACCCCGCGACCTCGCCGACACCGTCGGGGTGGTCGGCCAGGACCCGCTGTCCGGCTTCGTCACCGACACCGTCGAGGAGGAGCTGGCGTACGGCATGGAGCAGCTCGCCCTGCCGCCGGCGGTGATGCGCAAGCGGGTGGAGGAGACGCTGGACCTGCTCGGTATCGCCGAGCTGCGCGGCCGGGCGTTGCGGACGCTCTCCGGCGGGCAGCAGCAGCGGGTCGCCATCGGCGCCGTGCTGACCAGCCACCCCCGGGTGCTGGTGCTCGACGAGCCGACCTCCGCGCTCGACCCGACCGCGGCCGAGGACGTGCTCGCCGCCGTCACCCGGCTGGTGCACGACCTCGGCGTGACCGTGGTGCTGGCCGAGCACCGCCTGGAACGCGTCGTGCAGTACGCCGACCGCCTGCTCTACCTGCCCGGCGACGGCCGGGTGCGCGACGGAGCACCGGCCGAGGTGCTGGCCGGCGTGGACCTCGCGCCGCCACTGGTCCAGTTGGGACGCCTGGCCGGGTGGACGCCGCTGCCGCTGTCGGTGCGCGACGCCCGGCGGCGCGCCGGTGACCTGCGCCGTCGCCTCGACGGCGTGGACCCGCC
>NZ_CADEAU010000903.1 GCF_902825405.1 Micromonospora maritima
ACGCCGTCAAGGACCTCTCCTTCGAGGTACGGCCCGGAGAGCTGTACGCGCTGCTCGGCACCAACGGCGCCGGCAAGACCTCGACCCTGGAGGTCGTCGCGGTCCAGCCGGAAGCTCCAGTCGTCCAGCACCCGGCGGACCGGTTGTAGCAGTACGCCGGCCATCGCGGTCAGCGTGCTGGCCACCGCGATGAACGACCAGGAACCCTCGGACAGGAACTGCGCCACCACGAACGCCAGGCCGAACGGCAGCAGGAACGCCTGCGGCGTGAGCAGCTGGCTGACCAGCAGGTCCTGGTTGCGTACCGCGTGCAGCCGGCGGCCGGCCGGGACGGGTGGGGCCGGCGTGGCCGGGTCGGCGGGCGCGGACGCCGGGGCGCGACCGGCCACGGCGAGCAGCCGCTGCCGCAACGCGGTGGCCTCGGCCACGCTGAGGTAGGCCAGCGGCGCCTCGGTCTTGCCCCCGCCGACCACCTCCAGCCGCAGCTCCGCCAGACCGGTGAGCTGGGCCAGCAGCGGCCGGACCACCTCGACCGCCTGCAACCGTTCCAGCGGGATGGCCCGGGTGCGCCGCCACAGCAGCCCCTCGTGCACCCGCAGCTCGCGCCCCACCACGTGGTAGCCGGTGTTCCACCAGCTGATCACCGACAGCACCGTGGCGCCGAGCACGAAGACCGCGACCAGCACGGCGAACCAGCCGAAGCCGACCCGGGACAGCGTCGACCAGGAGAGCCCGGCGATCACCACGACCAGGGACTTCGCGCCGTGCACGGCGGGACTCAACGGGTGCAGGCGCTGCCGCGGCTCCTCGCCGCCGGGCGGCGGCGCCCAACCGCCGGTCTGCGGGGACCATCCACCGGGCGGCGACCCCCACGCCCCGCCCTGCGGGGACCATCCGCCGGGCGGTGGTGCAGCACCGGGGGAGGGCGTCCAGCCGCCGGGTGGCGGTGGCCCCCAACCGCCGGGAGGCGTTACGGGTGGGCCGGAGCCGGGCGGTGCG
>NZ_CADEAU010000904.1 GCF_902825405.1 Micromonospora maritima
CCGGTGTCGCGGTCGGGGCGCCGTTCCACAGCCGCACGGCGGCGGGCCAACCGGGGTCGGCCGGGGTGAGCAGGCGGTCGCCGAGCAGCTCGCGGAGCTGGTCGGTGGCGCGCGGCAGGTCCGGTGCGGAGGTCATGGCGGCTCCTCGACCGACCCGGGCCGGCGGCGCCGGACAGGCCGGGGCGGCTCACTGCGCCGGAACGTAGCACCGCTTCGCCGCCGCCGCCGTCGCCCGCGCGACAGTGCGCCGCGCCGTCAGCTCTGGGTCTTGACCAGCGGGAACTCCAGGGAGCCGGCCGGGCAGAGGAAGGTGAGCACCTCGACCCGGTAGAGCCCGGCCTGTACCGCGGGATCGGCCTCCATGACGCTACGCACGTCGTCCACCGAACCGGTCCGGGCCAGGCCGAAACCGATCGGCGGGTCGGGTTCCCGGGCGGGACCGTCCACGGAGCCGTCGACGAGCACGATCCCGCGCCGCTGCAGCGCCCCCATGTGCTGGACGTGCTCGGCCTGCAACCGCTGCACGGTCTCCTCCGGCAGCGCCCGCCCGGACGGGCCGGGGTAGAGCACGATGCACTCGTACGTGTCCAGCGCGAAGTCGAGCCGTGGCGTCGCGCCCATGCGCACCTCCTGACCACCGTTGCGCCCAGCGTCGCACGGCGGCGACGGGCCCCGGGCGGGCTCGGCGCAACTGGGTACGGCGGTGGCCCGGTTGCCGACGTGCCGCGAGGTACGTCCCGCCGGGCCGCGCCGGGGACCGGATCGACGATCGCCATCCACCTCGGGCCGCTGGTACGTTTCCGGAAACTGCGGACGCCTGATGCCGAGCGGAGGTCCCGGTGAGCAGCACCCCGCCGGACGACGCCCGGTGGCCGGACGTCGTCGCCACCACCGGCGCGGGCACGGGCGCCGTGGCCGGCGATCACCGGTTGCGGCTGCTCGCCACGCTGGCCACCGCGCTGGCCGACGCGAGCGACCCGGACGAGGTGGC
>NZ_CADEAU010000905.1 GCF_902825405.1 Micromonospora maritima
GTGGTCGCCGGCGTGCAGGCGTACCAGATCCACCGGCTCGACGACCGGCTCGCCGCCGCCGACCGGCGGATGGCCGAGGCGCAGGGGGCGGACGCCCGCCGGCTGGACGGGCTGGAGCAGCGCGCCGGCAGCCTGGAGAAGCAGGCCGGCGCCGCCTTCAACCCGGAGGCGGTGGCGAGCGCCGTGCTGCCCAGCGTGTTCCGGGTCCGGGCCGGCCAGTTCACCGGCACCGCGTTCGCGGTCGGCAAGGCCCCGGCCGGCGGGGGCACCACGCTGCTCACCAACTTCCACGTGGTGGAGGCCGTCTTCACCGCCGGCGAGCGCAAGGTCTTCCTGGAGCGCACCGACCAGCGGTTCGAGGCGACGATCGTGTCCACGGACAAGGAGAAGGACCTCGCGCAGCTGCGGACCACCGCGACGTTCAGCGGCCTGGTCGCGGCGCGCACGCCGGTCAAGTCCGGCCAGCAGATCGTCGTGGTCGGCGCCCCGCTCGGGTTGCAGGACAGCGTCACCACCGGCGTGGTGAGCGCGTTCCGCAAGGACGAGGACGGCTCCGGCCCGGTGATCCAGTTCGACGCACCGATCAATCCCGGCAACTCCGGCGGTCCGGTGATCAACGGATCCAAGGAGGTCGTCGGCATCGCCACGGCCAAGGCCCGCGACGCCGAGGGCATCGGCCTGGCGGTGCCGATCAAGACCGCCTGCGACCGGTTCAAGCTCTGCTGACCGATCGGTCCCGGGCCGCCCCACGGGGGGCTCAGCACATCTGGAGGAACGACATGTCCCAGCCACCGATCGGAGCGGGGGACAACCCGCCCCCGCCGCCGGGCGGCACGGTCTACGGCAACCCGTACGGGGGCCAGCCCACGCCCCCCTCGTACGGGCCGGCCCAGCCCGAGCCGACCCGACCCCAGCCGTCCGTGCCGGGCCAGTACGCGCCCGGCCCGTACACCCCGGGCGCCGCGCCGGTCCCGGCGCCGGGCCAGCCG
>NZ_CADEAU010000906.1 GCF_902825405.1 Micromonospora maritima
CGCCGGCCGCCAGCGACGCGCTCGGGCCGGCCCCGGCCGCCTGCCCCGGCGACCGCTGAGCGCGGACGCCGACCACGCCACACTTCTCCCGACGGACACCCGGCCGTCACGACGTGCCGGATACGCTCGACGCGGAGCGCGTACGTGGTCGTCGAGACAGGGAGGTCGCCGTGACCGGGACCGGCAAGGTGACGGTCAGCACCGACGCCCACGGGCACACCGCCGGCTGGTCGGAGACCCCGGCGGCACCCGCGACCACGGTCACCCCGGATCCGACGGCCGCCGCCTTCTTCGACGTCGACAACACGATGATGCGGGGCGCCTCGATCTACTGGTTCGCCCGCGGGCTGGCCGCCCGCAACTACTTCACCGCCGGCGACCTGGCCCGGTTCGCCTGGCAGCAGGCGCGGTTCCGGCTGCTCGCCACCGAGCACCCCGGAGACATGTCGCAGGCCAAGGAGGCGGCCCTCGCCTTCGTGCAGGGCTGGCGGGTCGACGACGTCGAGCGCCTCACCGAGGAGATCTTCGACGAGTTGATGGCGCCGCGCATCTGGACCGGCACGCACCGGCTGGCCCAGCGGCACCTCGACGCCGGTGAGCGGGTCTGGCTGGTCAGCGCCGCCCCGGTGGAGATCGGCCGGGTCATCGCCGCCCGGCTCGGCCTGACCGGCGCGATCGGCACCGTGGCCGAGGTGGTCGACGGGGCGTACACCGGCCGACTGGTCGGTGACCTGATGCACGGGCCGGCGAAGGCGGAGGCGGTCACCCAGCTGGCCGCCGTGGAAGGGCTGGACCTGGCCCGCTGCGCCGCTTACAGCGACTCGTCGAACGACCTGCCGATGCTCTCGGCCGTGGGCCGCGCGGTGGCGGTCAACCCGGATGCCGCGCTGCTGCGGCAGGCCCGCGAGCGGGGCTGGGACGTCCGCGACTTCCGCACCGGCCGCCGGGCGGTCCGCATCGCCGTGCCCTCCACCGCCGCCGCCGGGC
>NZ_CADEAU010000907.1 GCF_902825405.1 Micromonospora maritima
GACGTGTGCTCTTCCGATCTAGGTCGCACTGCTCCGGCATCAGCCCGGTCGACCGCCACACCCGCTCCACCGCGGCGGTGGTGGCGTCCGGGCCGGCGCGGTCCGGCCCGGTTCGCAACCGGACCACCGCCCGCCGCGTCCAGGCCCGGGCCGCGGCGCCGTGGGCGGCCAGCCGCCGGTCACTCTCCGCGAGGCCGATCACCGGGACCAGCGGTACGCCCCACCGTACGGGATCGTGTTCGGGGGTGTCCGGCAGCGCCGACACGTCGACGGCCGGCAGCAGGCCGGCGGGGAGCCGACCGAGAGCCTCCGGTGTGGACGGATCGTCCGGCAGGACGTCGACGACCGGGGCGAGCAGCGCGGCGGCGGCGTCGTCGAGGTGCGCCAAGGCCTCCAGTTCACCCCGCCGGCCGGCCAGCACCGGGCGGTAGACCGGGTCCGGCCGTCGACCTCCGGGTGCGGGCACCATAATTCAATGTAGCGGGGTGATCGCTCTGCGTCACCAGAATCTCACGCCGGCCCGGCGGTGCCGACATCGGCGGGCCGGACGCGGACCCGCCGCACCCGGCCCGGACCTCCCGGACTCCCGGAACCCCCGCCTGTCAGTCAGTCAGTCGTCGTCGCCGTGGTCGTCCTGGCGGTCGTGCGAGCCCCGGTCGTCGTCCCGGCTGTCGTCGCGGCCCCGGTCGTCGTCGCGGCCGCCGTCGTCGTCCCGGCCGCTGCTGTCGTCGGCCCGGTCGTCGGTGCCGGCGCGCTCCCGCTCGGCCTCCAGCACGGCGCCCGTACCCCGGTCGACCTTGACCTCGTGCCGCCAGCCGTCCCGGATCACCTTGACGCTCCACGTCGGACGGCCGTGCTCGGTCTCCGCCTCGACCTCGACGACCCGGCCGCCCCCGATCCGGGCCAGGGCCACCTCGGCCGCGTGCTGCCGGCTCACCGTGCCACCGGCCGCCGCGCCGGTCGCGCCGTCGTCGGTC
>NZ_CADEAU010000908.1 GCF_902825405.1 Micromonospora maritima
CTGCCCCCGGCCCGTCCGACCGGCGGCCTCACCGCCGCCGAGGTGGCCGCCGGGCTCAACCGGGTCCGCGCCGCGATGCTGACCGCCCGCCTGGACCGCGCGTTCATGACCGGCGGCAGCCCGACCCCGCTGCTGCGCCACTTCGCCCCGGCCGCCCGCGAGTCGGTGCGGAAGGACTGGTCCACCGAGACGATCGGCACGTACGCGACCCGGCTGGCCCCGGACGCCCGGCTCACCCCGGACCAGCCGCGGACCCGGGGCCGGCTGACCTACCGCGCGGTCCGGCAGGACGACGGCGTACGGATGCTGGAGGTGACCAGCAACGTCGTCTGGGTCTACGGGTTCCGCGACCCCGGCTCCCGGTCCGGTCACTCGGTGGTCCTGCTGCACGACGAGATCGTCTGGCGGCTACCGCGCGACGGCGACGTGGCGCGGGCGGACCGAGGGCTCTGGCTGCACCGGATGTCGAGCTACGGGTGGGGCGTGGACTGCGACGCCGTCAAGCTCGGGCTGATCCGCCCCGGCGGCGCCGACCCGGACGGCACCCCGTTTCCCGAGGACCCCGACACGCTCTACGACCCGGAGCACCCGATCGAGCTGCCGGTCTCCTGCTGACGAGCGGTCAGCGGACCGCGCCGACCACCGCCCAGGCGCCCGATCGCATCCGCAGCAGCAGCGCGACCAGCCGTAGCACCACGAACAGCGTCAGCCCGGCCCAGATCCCGCCCAGCCCCAGGTCGAGACCGTAGGCGAGCCAGATCGCCGGCAGGAACCCGCCCAGCGCGGCCACGATGGTGAGGTTGCGCAGGTAGCGCACGTCGCCGGCGCCGATCAGCACCCCGTCGAGGGCGAACACCACGCCGCCGATGGGCTGGAGCGCGACCGAACGCAGCGTCACCAGCAGCGTGCCGAAGGGGTGGGCGAGGGAGGCGTCACCCCAGTCGAAGAATCGTGGGCCGCCGGCGGCGACGAAGA
>NZ_CADEAU010000909.1 GCF_902825405.1 Micromonospora maritima
GTGACCGGGCTGCGCGCGCTCGCCGCCGGCGAGCCGGACGGCACGGTCGTCACCGGCAGCGGTACGCCGCGCGGCCAGCTCGCCGTGCTCTTCTCCGGGCAGGGCGCGCAACGCGCCGGCATGGGCCGGGAGCTGTACGCGGCGTTCCCGGTGTTCGCGTCGGCGTTGGACGAGGTGTGCGGGCACCTGGACCGGGCGCTGCCGCGCCCGCTGAAGGAGGTGCTGTTCGCCGCCGCGGGCACCGACGACGCCGCGCTGCTGGACCGCACCGTCTTCACCCAGGCGGGGTTGTTCGCGGTCGAGGTGGCGCTGTTCCGGCTGGTCGAGTCGTTCGGCGTCACCCCCGACCTGGTCGGCGGCCACTCCATCGGCGAGGTCGCCGCCGCACACGTCGCCGGCGTGCTGTCGCTGGAACACGCCTGCCTGCTGGTGGCCGCGCGCGGCGCGCTCATGCAGGCGCTGCCCGACGGCGGTGGCATGCTCGCGGTGGCCGCCACCGAGGCGGACGTCCACGCCGACCTGGACGACCACGCCGACCGGGTGGGCGTCGCGGCGGTCAACGGGCCCTCGTCGGTGGTGGTCTCCGGCGCCGCCGACGCGCTGGACGAGCTGGCCCGGCGGTGGACCGACCGGGGCGTACGGGTGCGGCGGCTGACCGTGTCGCACGCGTTCCACAGCCCGCTGATGGACCCGATGCTTGATCGCTTCCGCGCGGTGCTGGCGAAGCTCACCTTCCACGCCCCGACACTGCCGGTGGTGTCCAACCTGACCGGCGCGCCGGCCGACGGCGACGACCTGCGGACCCCGGACTACTGGGTGCGGCACGTCCGCGAGGCCGTCCGCTACGCCGACGGCGTGACGGCACTGCGGGCGGCCGGCGCGGACACGTTCCTGGAGATCGGCCCGCGCAGCGTGCTGACCGCGCTGGCCGCCGAGGCGCTGCCCGGCGACGACGGCGTGCTCGCCGTGGCC
>NZ_CADEAU010000910.1 GCF_902825405.1 Micromonospora maritima
GTGGTGCGCGGCGGCGCGGCGGGCAGCGCCCCGCCGAGCCAGCCGGCGACGGTGAGCAGGATCGCGCCGGCGAGGCCGGCGTACCTGGCGACGGTGGCGGCGACCGGCCGGACCGGCGCGTCGGGCTCGCTCACCGGCACACTCCTCAGGACACGGGAACCGGCTGCCGACCCTTCCGAGCCGACCGTACCAACCGCACGACCAGCACGATCACGAACAGGGTCATCAGCGGCGCACCCGGCATCTTGGTGTACCGGGGTAAACCGGTCCCGTCGGCAAGCACCAGGAACGACGACACCACGGTGACGATCGCGAACCACCGGGTCCGCCGCGCGGTGGCGGCCAGCACGGCCAGCGGCCACAGCCAGTACCAGGGGTGGAACAGCGGGGAGAGCGCGACCGTGGCGGTCAGCGCCAGCGCCGCGTGCCAGAACGGCTCACCCCGGCGCCAGGACCGGAACCAGAGCCAGACCAGCACCCCGACCAGCACCACCATGCCGATGGCCCGGGTCACCGGCAGCGCGTCCACGTGCACCCCGAACGGCGCGAGCAGGTAGCCCACGGTCTGCCCGACCGCGGTGGGCGGCGAGGTCCAGGCCACCACCAGGCCGCCCTGCTCCAGCCCGCTGATGAAGCCGAGCCCCAGCCCGGCGACGAGCGTGGCGCCGACGAGCGCCGCCAGCGCGCCGCCGACCACCCACGCGCCGTCGCGGACCAGCGCCCGGATCCGGTACGGCCCGACGATCGCGGCCAGCGCCGCGAACGGCAGCACGACCAGCGCGGTGATCTTGACACCGGCGGCCAGGCCCAGCAGCACCCCGCCGGCGAGCAGCGGACCCGGCCGGCCGGGTCGGGCCGCCACCACGGCCAGCCCGGCGACGAGCAGGCCGACCATCAGCGCGTCGTTGTGCGCGCCGGAGGCCAGGTGCATCGGCACCAGCGGGCTGGCCAGCGCCAGCCAGAGCGCCC
>NZ_CADEAU010000911.1 GCF_902825405.1 Micromonospora maritima
TCCCGGGCCGACCACCGGCCGAGCGCGGCGGTGTCGGGCGCGGTCCGGGGCGTCACCACGGCCACCAGTTCGGCGCCACCGGCGCCCGGCAACGCCAGCACCACGCCGTGGCTGACCTCCGGATGGGCGCGCAGCACCGTCTCCACCGCGCCGACCTCGACCCGCTGGCCCCGGATCTTCACCTGCCGGTCGAGCCGCCCGAGGAAGGTCAGGTCACCGTCGGCGCCCCGGACCACCCGGTCGCCGGTGCGGTAGAGCCGGGCACCCGGGCGCCCCGAGAACGGGTCCGGCACGAACCGCTCCGCGGTCGCCCCGGGCTGCCCCAGGTAGCCCCGGGCCACCCCGGGCCCGCCGATGAGCAGCTCCCCCGGCACGTCGGCCGGCACCGGGCGCAACGCCTCGTCCACGACGTACACCCGGTGGTTGGCCAGCGGGCGGCCGATCGGCAGCGGCGTGGACCACCGACCTTCCGCCCGGAACGCGGTGACCTGCACGGTCGCCTCGGTGGGCCCGTAGCAGTTGAAGTAGCGTCCCCGGCCGCCCGCCGTCCAGCGGGCCACCTGCTCCGGGCCGGGCGCCTCGTCGCCGGTGAGCACGGTGGTGAACGCCGGCAGGGCGGCCGGGTCGAGCAGCGGCAGCAGCGCCGGCGGCAGCGACCCGTAGGTCACCCCGTGCGTGGCGAGGAACCGCTGCAACCGGGCCGGGTCGGTGCGGTCCGCGTCGCCGACCAGGGCGACCTCGGCGCCGCAGATCAGCGGCACCCACAGGTCCAGCACGGAGACGTCGAACCCGAACGAGGCGAAGGCGACGCAGCGGTCCCGCGCGGACAGGCCGGTGTCGTGTCGGGTGCCGGCGGCCAGCGCCACCACGCCCCGGTGACCGACCACCACGCCCTTGGGCCGCCCGGTCGTGCCCGAGGTGTAGAGGACGTAGGCGGCGGCGGCCGGGTCGAGCGCCCCCGAGCGGGC
>NZ_CADEAU010000912.1 GCF_902825405.1 Micromonospora maritima
GCCTCGGCTGACCTGCGCCGCGACGCCCCTGCCGCGGTCCCGCTATTCGGTGCGCAGGGCCGTCGCCGTCCGGGTCCGGGCCGCCCACCCGGCCGGCAGGAGCGCGCCGAGAAGGGCCGTGACCGGCCCGCCCAGCGCCAACGCCGCCAGCAGGACCGGCCCGTACACGTCGACGAGCGTCTCCGGCAGGTGCAGCCCGCCGCTGGCGGCCATGGCGGGAACGACGAGCCGTTGCATCGCCATGCCCGCGGGTACGCCGAGCAGCCCGCCGACCAGCCCCACCCCGGCGACGGACGCGACGACCATCGCGACGGTCTGACCCGGCGTCATGCCGAGTGCCTTGTGGACGCCGAGATCGTGGATCCGGTCGCGCAGGTCGAGGACGAGCATGTTGAGCACACCGAGCGCGGCCACCGCGAGGAGCAGCAGGGTCAGCGTGGCGGTCAACCCCTCCACGACCACGAGGAGCGGGTCGGTCTCCGAGCCCGTCGGCAGCGCGGTCAGGGCCCGGGCGGCGAGTGCGCCGGTCAACGTCCGGGCGTAGTCGCCGGCGTCCGTGCCCGGGGTCAGGGCGACCCGGTACTCGGTCGGCTTCAGGTCGGCGATCGTGGCGGTGCCGGTGAACACCGCCATGGTGGACTCGAAGACCTCGCCGACGATGCGCACGCGTACCGGCGTACCTCCGACGTGGACCGTGACGGTGTCGCCGATCCGGGCCCCGGTCGCCGTCAGCAGGGGACTGCCGGCGACGGCCTCGCCGGGGGCCGTGAACCAGCGTCCCGACACCATCTCGAAGCCGTCCCACGTCGCGTCGCCGGTGATCGCGGTGACGGGGACCGGGTCGGAGACGCCCACGACCGAGCCCGGTGCCTGGGCCAGGCCGTACCTGGCCCGGGTGCCCGGCTGCGCGTCGATCGCCGCCAGCACCGTGGCGGGATCGGCGGCGAGCGGGGCGCCGGGCCCGGC
>NZ_CADEAU010000913.1 GCF_902825405.1 Micromonospora maritima
GTCGCCGCCTCCGACTCGTGGCGCCGGCGCGACCCGGACCGGGACGACGCCGCCCGGTGAACCGTTCTCACGGGCGCGACGGTGGCCCCGGCTCGGCGCGCAGGAGCCCGGCCAGGTCCCGCACCGCCGCGGCGTACGCCCGGTCGGACTCGCACGGCCAGTGTCCCCTGATCGGTGGCGGAACGCTGTCCCCGGGCGGCGCGAGGAGGCCGTCCGGGTCCTTCAGGCGGCGGTCCACCACGGCCGGCGGCCCGGCGACGGCGGCCGGCTCGTCCGGACGGTGGGCCGAGAAGACCCAGCCGCCGACCGGATCGGTGTCACGCCACAGGTTCCGCCACCGCCAGCCGACCCGGTCCCCGATCTCGCGCAGCACGGCGTCGTCCACGTACGCCGGGAAGAGCCGGGCGTAGAGCCGCCGCAGCGGTGAGCTGTAGGTCAGCAGCGCGACCCGGCCACCGACCTCGGGCGGCAGTTGCAGGAGCGTGGCGGCGGCCAGCACCGAGCCGTGGCTGTAGCCGGCCAGCAGGACACCGTTGCCGCTCTCCACCAGGAAGGTGACGCGCCGGGCCAGTTCCGGCACCGCCCGCTCGGCGTAGCAGGGCGGGGCGAAGGGGTGCGCGGCCCGGGGCCAGAACGTGGCGAGGTCCCAGAGCACCCCGACGTGGTGCCGGAAGCCGGAGCTGCGGTAGGCGAACATCCCGGCGACGACGAGACCGAGCACGGCCGCCGAGACGGCGTAGCCGCCGGCTCCGATGCCGAACGCGACAAGCCCGGCGGGCACGTGCGTGTGGCGTTCGAGGACCTCGCCCGGCGCCGGCCGCAGCAGCGCCATCGCGGTGGTCGCCGCGCCGATCCCGGCGAGGACGGCGAAGAGCACCGTCAGCGGCACCAGCAGGTCGGTGAACCGGGCCCGGACGATCGCCGTCCGCACCTGCCGGAGCCGGGGCGCCGCCTCCGCCGGCGGC
>NZ_CADEAU010000914.1 GCF_902825405.1 Micromonospora maritima
CGGGGCTGGGTGTGCCGGTCTCGCACACCGCGACCGGCGGGTGCGCGGACGCGAACCTGCTGGCCGAGGCCGGCGCGGCCGTGCTCGACGGGCTCGGCCCGGTCGGCGGCGCCGACCACAGCCCGGGGGAGTGGCTCGACCTCGACTCGGTGGTGCCCCGGGTGGCGTTGCTGGCCGGTCTGATCGACGCGGTCGGATCGGGTGACCGCCCCGGCACGTAACCAGATTCCGGAATCATCCTTCCTGTCTTGGGTAGGATCGGTGGGGTGCAGGCGTCCCCGTTCCGTGGCGTGGTGGCCTGCCTGGCCACCATGCACGGCAAGCAGTGGGCGCTGCGTCCGCCGCTGCGCCGACGGCTCGGGATGGGCGTGCGGGTGGCGCCCGTGGACACCGACGCGCTCGGCACGTTCACCGGCGAGGTGCCACGGGTCGGGTCGGCGCGGGAGACCGTGGTGCGCAAGGCCCGGCTCGGGATGGCCGCCACCGGCTCCCCGGTCGGGCTGGCCAGCGAAGGGGCGTTCGGCCCGCACCCGGCGGCCCCCTGGACGCCCGCCGATGTGGAGTACGTGGCGCTCGTCGACGACCGGTCGGGTCTGACCGTGGTGGAGAGCGCCCTGAGCGTCGAGACCAACCACGGCCAGGTGGTCACCGACGGTCGGGACCGGGCCGCCGTGCTCGCGTTCCTGCGCCGGGTCGGGTTCCCGCACCACGCGGTCGTGGTCCGGCCCGCGACCGGGCCGGGTCGGCCGGTCAAGGGACTCCGCCGGCTCGCCGACGTGCTCGTCGCCGTCCGGCGGGCCGCCCTCGACTCCCCCGACGGCACCGCCGTGCTCGGCGCGGACCTGCGGGCCCACGTCAACCCGACCCGGATGCGGGTCATCGCCGCCGCCGCCGACCGGCTGGCCCGGCGTCTCGCCACACCCTGTCCCGCCTGTGCCGCGCCGGGGTTCGGCCCGGTCGGCGCC
>NZ_CADEAU010000915.1 GCF_902825405.1 Micromonospora maritima
CTTCGGGGTGGTGGCAGGCGGTGAGTTGGGTGCCGTCGTTGCGGGTGACGAGGGCGGGTTCTTCGGTGGCGCAGCGGTCGGTGGCTTTCCAGCAGCGGGTGCGGAAGCGGCAGCCCGATGGTGGGTCCAGGGGGGTGGGGACGTCGCCGGTGAGGCGGATGCGGCCGGCGGGTCCGAGGGTGGTGACGTCGGGGATGGCCGAGAGCAGGGCGCGGGTGTAGGGGTGCTGCGGGCGGGTGTAGATGGTGTCGCGGTCGCCGATCTCGACGATCTTGCCCAGGTACATGACGGCGACGCGGTGGCAGAAGTGGCGGACCACGGCCAGGTCGTGGGCGATGAACACGAACGCCAGGTCGAGGTCGCGTTGCAGGTCGCGCAGCAGGTTGATGACCTGGGCCTGGATGGACACGTCGAGGGCGCTCACGGGTTCGTCGGCGACGACGAGTTTGGGTTTCAACGCGAGGGCGCGGGCGATGCCGATGCGTTGGCGTTGCCCGCCGGAGAACTCGTGGGGGTAGCGGTTGTAGTGCTCGGGGTTGAGTCCGACCAGTTCCAGCAGTTCCTGCACGCGTTTCTTCACGCCGCCGGGTGGGGTGATCCGGTTGACCTGCAACGGCATGGCCACGATCCGGCCGACGGTGTGGCGGGGGTTCAACGACGCGTACGGGTCCTGGAAGATGATCTGCAGGTCCTGGCGCAGTCCGCGCAGGTCACGGCGGCCGGCGTGGGTGATGTCCCGGCCGGCGAACTCGATGCTGCCGGCGGTGGGTTCCAGCAGCCGTACCAGCATCCGCCCGGTCGTGGTCTTCCCACATCCCGACTCCCCCACCAGCCCCAATGTCTCTCCGGGGCGCACGTCGAAGTCCAGGCCGTCGACCGCCCGCACCGCGCCCCTGGCGCGAAAGCCCTCGCGCACCGGGAAGTGCTTGGTCAACCCCCGCACCCGCAGCAACGGCTCG
>NZ_CADEAU010000916.1 GCF_902825405.1 Micromonospora maritima
GGCCGGGGCGCCGCCGGTGCCATGCGGGGGGCCGCCGGCCAGCTCAAGGACCTGGAGAAGCGGCAGAAGTCGCGGGCGACCCGGGCCCAGCGGGACGCGCTGGACCGGGCGCTCGTCGACCTCGCCGGGTTCTACCGGGACGCGCTCACCATGGCGCTGCGGGCGCCGGTCGCCCCGGTGCACACCGACACGGCGACGCTGGCCGGAGCCGGTGCCCAGAAGTGGGCGGCCGAGGGCGCGCTGCGCCGCCTGGAGGCCGTGCTGGAGTGCCGGTCCGCGATCGAGGCGAACGTCAAGCCGCGGATCGCGGTGGAGGCGATGATGCTGTCCCTCTGGCGGGGCTGACCCACCCCACCCGAGGCTGTCCACAGGGCATCGACACGCGCGATTGAGGTGCGGTACGGTCCGGTGATGCCGTGGTGACGAAGACGGCACGCTCAGTGAGGGCGGCGCCGGGGTCGGCGACGCCGACCGGCCGGGAGGAGTCCGCCGATGCCGCGGGGGGAGATCGACGAGGCCTGGATCGAGGAGGCGGTGCGGCGCTACCGCCGCATCGAGACCCTGCAGGCCGAGTTCGACCAGGCGGTGGCCACGGTCGAGGTCACCGTCCGCTCACCCGACGGGCTCGTCGAGGTGGTGGTGACCGCCGGGGGGCGGATCACCGACGTGCGCTTCCTCGGGCCGCTGCACCAGCGCAGCCCGCGTGACGTGGCCGGCTCGGTGCAGGCCGCGGTGACCGCCGCCGCCGACGCGGCGCAGTGGGCCCGGGAGAAGCTGCACAACGAGACCTTCGCGGCCTACCGGCCGCTGGCGGGAGCCTGACATGGAGACGCTGCGCGCGCTCGCCGCCCGCCTCGACGAGGCCGGCGCGACCCTCGCCACGCTGGCCCGCACGGTGACCGCCACCGACCCGCCGCACCCCGCGTTCGGCGCCCACGCCGTCGGCCG
>NZ_CADEAU010000917.1 GCF_902825405.1 Micromonospora maritima
GTGCTGCTGCTGGCCGGCGGCAACGGGCTGGTGGTGCTCGCCGAGTCCGGCCCGCCCGGCACCGCGGTGCCCTCCGGCGTCGCCGCGCTGCTGGTGGCCACCGTTCCGCTCCTGGTGGTGGTGCTGCGGACGGCCGGCGGCGACCGGCCCCGCGCCTGGACGTTCGCCGGCGTGGCGCTCGGCTTCGTCGGGCTGGTCCTGCTGGTCCTGCCCCGCGACGGCGTGGACGGGGTGCCGCTGGTCGGCGCGCTCGTCGTGGTGGCCGGCGCGGTCAGCTGGTCCGTCGGCTCGTTCCTGTCCGGGCGGATCCGGATGCCCGCCGACCCGTTCGTGGCCACCGTCTACGAGATGGTGGCGGGCGCGGTGGCGCTCGCGGTGGTCGCCGCCGCACGCGGGGAGCTGGCCGACTTCTCCCCCGCCGAGGTGACCACGCGATCCTGGGTGGCGCTGGCGTACCTGATGGTGGCCGGCTCGCTCGTCGCCTTCACCGCGTACGTCTGGCTGCTCGCGCACGCGCCGCTCTCCCTGGTGTCCACGTACGCCTACGTGAACCCGGCGGTCGCGGTGGCGCTCGGCGCGCTGTTCGTCGCCGAGCCGGTCACCGCCCAGGTGCTGCTCGGCGGCGCGGTCATCGTGGCCGGTGTGGCGGTGGTGGTGAGCACCGAACGTCCACGCCGGACCGCGCCGGTCGCCGGGAACGGTACGGCCCGGGAGCCGGTGAAGCGGTAGCGTCCCGGCCCGTGTCGACGGCGCTGGTGACGGGGGTGACGCTGCTCGGCGCGCTCGCCGGCCTGGCGGCCGTACCCGTGGGTCGGTCCCTGGTGGTCGACGGCCCGGGCGGCGGTCCCGGCGAGGAACGCGTCGTCGTGCGCGTCACCCCCACCGAGAAGCTCGGCCGCGGCTGAGCGGCGCGGGCCCCGCCGTCCCCCGGGGGCGGGGC
>NZ_CADEAU010000918.1 GCF_902825405.1 Micromonospora maritima
GCATCCGGTGCTCACGCTGCCGGTGACCGCGATCCTCGACGACACCGACACCACCGGGCACACGCTGTCCACGCTGCGCCGTGGTGACGACGACCCGACCCGGCTGCTGACCAGCCTCGCCACCGCCCACACCATCGGCCTGCCCGTCGACCTGGCCTCCGTGCTCACCCCGGCCGCCGTGGTCGACCTGCCCACCTACCCGTTCGGGCGGGACCGGTACTGGCTGTCGCGCGGCGGCACCGGACCGGCCGGCCTGCCCGCCGCCGGACTCGACGCCGTCGACCACCCCCTGCTGCACGCCGCCGCCGATCTGCCCGGCGACGACGGTCTGCTGGTCACCGGCCGGATCTCGCTTGCCACCCACCCCTGGCTCGCCGACCACGCCGTGCTCGGCACCGTCCTGCTCCCCGGCACCGCCCTGGTCGAGATGGCGTCCTGGAGCGGCCGCGCCGTGGACACCGCCCACGTCACCGAACTGGTCCTGGAGGCACCCCTGGTCGTCCCGCCGACCGGCGGCGTCGACCTGCGGATCCGCGTCGGCGCCGCCGACGACGACGGCTGCCGGCCGGTCTCCGTCCACTCCCACCTCGACGACGGCGGCGACGCCCCGGGCACCGGCCGGACCTGGCAGCGGCACGCCACCGGCCTGCTCGCCCCCACCCGGCCGGTCGCCGTCACCGCCGGCGGCGCCTGGCCGCCCGCCGACGCCGTACCGATCCCGCTGGACACCCTCTACCCGCACCTCGGCGAGCAGGGCTACCGGTACGGGCCGACGTTCCAGGCGCTGCGCGCCGCCTGGCGCAGCGGCGACGACCTCCTCGCCGAGGTCGCGCTCGACCCCGACGCGCCTGTCGACCCGTTCACCCTGCACCCGGCGCTGCTCGACGCCGCGCTGCACACCATCGGCGCCGACGCCCTGCACCGCGCCACCACGG
>NZ_CADEAU010000919.1 GCF_902825405.1 Micromonospora maritima
CGGCGTCGGCCGACCCGTCCGCGCCCGGCCCGTACGCGGCCGGCTACGTCGACGCCACCGTCAGCGCGGCCGGCCGTTCCTTCTCGGCGCGGATCACCTACCCGGCCACCGCCGCCGGCAAGGGCCAGCCGGTCGCCGCCGGCCGGTTCCCGGCGATCGCCTTCGGCCACGGCTTCCTCCAGTCGGTGTCGAAGTACTCCTCGACGCTGTCCCACCTGTCGACCTGGGGGTTCATCGTCGTCGCCCCGACCTCGCAGGGCGGCCTGTCGCCCAACCACAGCGCCTTCGCCGACGACCTGAACGCGGCCCTGACCTGGACCGTGACCCAGGACACCACGGCCGGTTCCCGGTTCGCCGGGCACGTCGCCGTCGACCGGCTGGGCCTGTCCGGGCACTCCATGGGCGGCGGGGCGAGCATCCTGGCCGCCGCCCGCAACCCGCGCGTGGTGACGGTGGCGAACCTGGCCGCCGCCGAGACCAACCCCTCCGCCGTGTCGGCCGCGGCCGGCGTCACCGTCCCCGTGCAGCTGATCGCCGGCGAACGCGACGGCATCGCGCCACCGGCCGACCACCAGCGCCCGATCTACACCGCCAAGCCGCCGGCCAAGCAGCTGCGGACCGTCAGGGGCGGCTCGCACTGCGGCTTCATGGACAGCGGCTCGCTCTTCTGCGACAGCGGCTCGATCAGCCGGACGGTCCAGCTCCAGCTGACCCGACGGCTGCTCACCGAGTGGTTCCTGCGCCACCTGGCCGGCGACACGGCCTACGACGAGGCGGTCTGGGGCACCCCGGCCCGCACCGACCCGCAGGTGATCTTCGAGGGCGTGCGCTGAGCGACCGGGCCGGGGCGGGCGGTCCCGCCCCGGCTCAGGCCAGCGGCAGCGTGGTGGCGATCGGCCAGGCCAGCAGCACCGCGCCGACCAGCGCCGGCAGCC
>NZ_CADEAU010000920.1 GCF_902825405.1 Micromonospora maritima
GCGACGACCCGCTCGAGGTGCGGGGTCTTCTCGACGGGCGCGTTTCCGCGGCCGCCCTCACGGCGGTTGTCGCCGGCGAGCTGGGCGACCGGTCCGCCCCGATGACCGGGGCCGACCTCGGCCGGGGCTGGTCGGACGCCGAGCTGGAGGCGGAGCTGCGTCGGGCCGCGCTGCCCTACACCCGGCCGGCGTCGATCGCCGCCGAGGCGGCCCGGGTGCTCGCCGACAACGGCATCGTCGCCTGGTACCAGGGGCGCAGCGAGTACGGTCCGCGCGCGCTGGGGCACCGGTCGCTGCTCGCCCACCCCGGCGACCGGGACACCACCCGCCGGATGAACGACGTCAAGGGCCGCGAGCAGTTCCGCCCGATCGCGCCGATGGTGCGCGCGGAACGCTTCGCGGACCTGTTCGAAGGGACCTACCCGAGCCCTTACATGCTCTTCGTGCACCGGGTGAAGCCGGCGTGGCGGGACCGGATCCCGGCGGTGACCCACGTCGACGGCACCGCCCGGGTGCAGACCGTGCACCCGGAGACCGAGCCGCTGGTGGCCGAGCTGCTCGCCGAGTTCGAGCGGCGCACCGGCCTGCCGGTGGTGGTGAACACGTCCCTCAACACCGCCGGACGGCCCATGGTGGACACCCCGCGCGAGGCCATGGAGCTGTTCGGCTCCGCGCCGGTGGACCTGCTCGCCCTGGGGCCGTTCGCGGTGCACCGCCGGGCGCTGGGCGGTGCCCGGTGATCAGCGTGGTGGTGCCGACGCTGGGGCGCCCGAGCCTGGCCAACCTGCTGGAGGTGCTCGCCGCCCAGCTCGGCGGCGACGGCGGACCGGCCGACGTCGAGCTGCTCCTGGTCGACGACCGGCGCGACGACACCGGCGAGCTGGCGGTGCCGGGGGCGCTGACCGCGTACGCGAAGGTGCTCACCGGGCGCGG
>NZ_CADEAU010000921.1 GCF_902825405.1 Micromonospora maritima
GCCGGTCACCGGGACCACGGCCCGGCCGACCCGGACGGCGACGGAACCGCCCACGCCCGCGACCAGGCCGGCGACGGAACCGGCAGTCCCCGCGCCCGGGGCGCGGACGGCGGTGGGCCCGGCCCGGACGGCCGGCGACGGAACACGGTGACGGACCGCGAGACGGTGGAGGCGACGCGATGAGCGAGCGGATCGGCAGGCTGGTGGTCGTCGGCAACGGCATGGTCGGGCAGCGGTTCGTCGAGGCGCTGCGGGCCCGCGACCGGGACGGGCGGTGGCGGGTCACGGTGCTCGCCGAGGAGAGCCGACCGGCGTACGACCGGGTGCGGCTCTCCGCCCTCTTCGACGGGGTGGACGCGGACGAGCTGAGCCTGCACAGCCCCGACGACGGGGTGGAGCTGAGGCTGGGCGAACCGGTCACCGCCGTCGACCGGGCCCGGCGGGTGGTGACGACGACGGCCGGGGAGCACCCGTACGACGCGCTGGTGCTCGCCACCGGCTCGTACCCCTTCGTCCCGCCGGTCGACGGCACGGACCTGCCGGGGGTCTTCGTCTACCGGACGCTCGACGACCTGACCGCGATCCGGGAGCACGCCCGGGGCCGGCGGACCGGCGCGGTGATCGGCGGCGGCCTGCTCGGCCTGGAGGCGGCCAACGCGCTGCGCCTGCTCGGGCTCGCCACCAGCGTGGTCGAGTTCGCGCCCCGGCTGATGCCGGTGCAGGTGGACGAGGCGGGCGGGGCCATGCTCCGCCGGTACGTCGAGGAGCTGGGCGTCACCCCGTACCTCGGGGTGGCCACCACGGCGCTGCGCCCCGGCCCGGACGGCACGGTGGCCGCGCTGTCGCTCGCGGACGGCCGCACGGTCGACGCGGAGCTGGTGGTGGTGGCCGCCGGGATCCGGCCCCGGGACGAGCTGGCCCGGGCGGCC
>NZ_CADEAU010000922.1 GCF_902825405.1 Micromonospora maritima
GGTCGCGACCGCCGAACCGGTGCTGGCCGGCCTGCCGCTGACCGCCCCGGCCCGGCTCAGCGGGGAGCCGGTCGCCCGGGCCGCGCTCTGGCACATCCGCAAGGGTCTCTACGCCGCGGTGGCCGGCGCCCGTCCGTCCGGCACCACGGCGCTGCTGGAGGACGTCGCCGTGCCGGTCGAGGCCCTCGCGGGCACCTGCGCCGCGCTGGCCGACCTGTTCGCGCGGCACCGCTACGCCGACAGCGTGATCTTCGGCCACGCCAAGGACGGCAACCTGCACTTCATGCTCAACGAGCGGTTCGACGGCGGTGAGGCCCCGGCGCGCTACGCCGACTTCACCGAGGAGATGGTCGACCTGGTGCTCGGCCACGGCGGCACGCTCAAGGCCGAGCACGGCACCGGCCGGGTGATGGCCCCGTACGTGCGCCGCCAGTTCGGCGACGAGCTGTACGACGTGATGCGGGAGGTGAAGTCGCTCTGCGACCCGGACGGCGTGCTCAACCCCGGCGTGCTGGTCAGCGACGACCCGGAGATCCACCTGCGGCACCTGAAGACCGTGCCGACGGTGGAGGAGGAGGTGGACCGCTGCGTCGAGTGCGGCTACTGCGAGCCGGTCTGCCCCAGCCGCGACCTCACCACCACGCCCCGGCAGCGGATCGTGCTGCGCCGCGAGATCGCCGCCGCCGAGGCCGCCGGCGACCGGACGCTGGCCCGGGAGCTGACCGACGCCTACGACTACGACGCGGTGCAGACCTGCGCCGTGGACGGCATGTGCGCCACCGCCTGCCCGGTCCTGATCAACACCGGTGACCTGGTCAAGCGGCTGCGCGCCGAGGAGCACGGGCGGGCCACGCGCGCCGGCTGGCGGGGCGCCGCCCGACGCTGGGACGCCACCACCCGGGGCATGGCCCGGGGGCTGGACCTGG
>NZ_CADEAU010000923.1 GCF_902825405.1 Micromonospora maritima
GTCAGCGCTGCAGGGTGAGCAGGCCGGGCCGGTAGGGGAGCAGGCCGTAGTCGCCGCCGGAGTTGGGGGCGCGGCCCTGGTAGAGCAGTTGCAGGTTGCAGGGGTCGACGGTGAAGGTCTGGTCGGCGCTGGTGCGGATCAGCTCGCCGTGGCTGATGTCGTTGGTCCAGGTGGCGCCGCTGTTGGCCTTGCCGGCGAACGGGTTGCTCTCGGTCGCCGCCTGCGGTGTCCAGGAGCCGTTGAGGCTGGTCGCGGTGAAGGAGCGGAAGTAGCGGCCCTGCGCCCCGATCGCCTCGACGATCATCAGGTAGCGGGTCTGGCCCTGGAGCTTGTAGACCTGGACCGCCTCGAACAGGTTGTTCGTCGAGTCGCTCATGATCGTGGTGTAGGTCGAGCCGAAACTGCCGGGGAAGTTCCCGATCGGCATGCTGGCCCGGTAGATCTTGCCGTTGTCACCGGCGAAGAACAGGTACATGTTCTGGCCGTCGGCGATCAGCGTCTGGTCGATCGGGCCGGTGCCGGATCCGGAGATGCTGCCGGTGAACAGCGGCTGCGCCGACGACCAGCCGTTGGGGTTCGTCGGATCGGTCGAGGTCTTGTAGGAGAACGCGGTCGGACCCCACTGGTAGGCCAGGACCCACAGGTTGCGCGGGGCGAAGTAGAACAGCGTCGGCGCGACGGTGCCCTGCGACATGCCGTTCTGACTGGCCGAGGCCATCTCCGACCAGTTGCCGAACAACCCGAAGTTCATCGAGCCCCACGACGACCCGTAGTCGTGCGTGGTCGCGTAGACCAGATGCCGACCGTTGTACGGAGCGACCGTGAAGTCCTTCAACGACACCCAACCCGACTTCGGGGTGGCCAACGGACCGGTCGAACTCCAGCGGTAGCTCGACGGGAGGGTGCACGTGCCGGGCGG
>NZ_CADEAU010000924.1 GCF_902825405.1 Micromonospora maritima
GATCGCCGCCGCGCTGGCCGTGCCGGCGGCGCTGCTGGCCGACGCCGCGCCCTGGTGGCGAGGGCACCACGCCGGCTGGTGGTTCGCCTCGGTGACCGGCCTGCTCGTCGTCGGCGGCACGGCGGCGGTCCGGTTCACCCCCGGGCACGACCGCACGCTCGGTCCGCTCGGCGCGG
The DNA here is from genome assembly GCF_902825405.1 of Micromonospora maritima. GTDB lineage: Bacteria > Actinomycetota > Actinomycetes > Mycobacteriales > Micromonosporaceae > Micromonospora > Micromonospora maritima. The sequence goes on from NZ_CADEAU010000924.1 coordinate 177, forward strand.
TCGCCGGGCTGGCCACCCTGGTGGTCGGCGTGGACGTGCTCACCGGCTCCCGGTTGCAACTCAACGGCGTGGTCGGCTACTCCGCCCTGGAGGGTGGCCGGTACGCCGGGCTGGGCACCGTCGGGCTGGGCGTGTTCATCGCCGGGTCGCTGCTGTGCGGCGGCTGGCTGGCGCAGCGGGTCCGGCGGACCTGGCGGCCGATCGTCATGGTCGCGGTCGGGGGTGCGGCGGTGGTGATCGTCGGCAGCCCGTACCTGGGCGCCGACTCGATCGGCGCGATCGCGCTCACCGCGGGCGTCAGCGTCGCCGCCGCGATCTGCACCGGCGGCTGGCTGACCGTGAGCCGCCTGGCCTGGGCGACCATGGCCGGGCTGGCGGTCACCATCGGGTTCGCGCTCGTCGACCTGGGCCGCCCGGCGGTCGAGCGGGGCAGCCTGGGCCGGTTCCTGGCCGCGCTCGGCGACGGCACCGGCGGGCTCACCGTGCACCGGTCCAGCACCTCGAACTTCCAGACGCTGGTGAACAGCCCGCTGACCGTGCTGGCGCTGGCCGGGGCGGCGCTGGTCTGGCTGGCCCTGCTCCAGCCCTGGGGCGGGCTGATGCGGCTGTTCGGCATCTACCCGGCGATCCGGGCCGCGATGGCCGGCACCGGCGTGGCGGCCGGCCTCGGCGGCGTGCTGGGCGGCTCGGCGCTGGACGTGGCCGGGGCGGCGGGGGCACTGGTGGTGC
>NZ_CADEAU010000925.1 GCF_902825405.1 Micromonospora maritima
GCCCGGTCCACCTGCGCCGCCGCCGCCGCGACGCCGCCGGACACGGCCACCCCGCGCACCACGCCGGCGCCGCCGTCGGTGAACACCACCCAGGTCAGCCGCCGCCGCAGGTCGGCGGAGAGCACCAGCACCCAGGCGTCACCACCGGCGTACGGGGCCAGCCGCCGGCCGCCGAGCGTCACCTGGGCGCGGCCGGCGATCTGGTACGCGGACACCCCGCCGACGTAGACCCGTCCGGACTCGTCGGCGGTCACCGCGGACGGCGTGATGGTGTTGCCCCGGTTCCCCTTGCTGTCGATGCGGCTGATCACCACCTGACCGGCGAGCTGACGGCCCGAGGCGGGATCGAACCGGGCGAGGTAGGTGTAGTGCGCGTTCCCGGTGTTGCTGGCCTGGCTGAAGTCGTCGGTGACCACGTTCGGCGCGGGCCGGCCCGGATCGGCGGCCGAGCGGGCGAAGATCGTGTTCCCGCCGGCGGTCTCCCCGGCCACGTAGAGCCGCCCGTCCCGGCCCAGCGCCACGCGGTCGGCCCGGCTGTCCGCGCACAGGTCGCCCAGCCGGTCCACGGGATGGTCGTAGGCACGCCAGCGCAGCGTGCCCCGCCGGTCGTAGGCGTGCACGTAGGCGATCTGCACCGGCACGCACCGCGCGCCGCCGGTCTGCCGGAAACCGCTGACGAAGACCAGGCCGCTGCGGTCGTCCACGGCGACGTCGCTGACCGTGCGGCCGCTCAACGAGACCCGGGCCAGTGTCGCGCCGCCCAGGTCGTACACCGTGACGGTGGTGCCGGTCAGGGCCGCGACCGTGCCGGCGGATCCGACCGCGACCCGGCTGGTCGGCCCGCCGCGTTGCCAGCGTGCCCGCCCGGCGGCGGCGTCCAGCAGCACGGCGCCGCGGTC
>NZ_CADEAU010000926.1 GCF_902825405.1 Micromonospora maritima
GACGAGCAGGTGGTCGGCGGCGACGCGCTGGCCGCGCCGGGGCTTGTCGTTCCGCCCGGCGGCGCCGCGCCACCGGCGGTCACCGCCACCACCTGGCTGGTCGCCGACCTGGACAGCGGCGCCGTGCTCGGCGCGTGCGGGCCGCACGTGTACGGCACGCCCGCCAGCACCCAGAAGCTGCTGCTGGCCGCGACCATGCTGAGCCGGCTCGACCCGAGACAGGTGGCCGTCGCCACCCGCGCCGACCTGGACATCGAGCCGGGCAGCTCGGCCGTCGGCCTGCTCGTCGGCGGGCGGTACGCGGTGGAGACGCTCTGGTTGGGCCTGCTGCTGCAGTCCGGCAACGACGCGGCGAACATGCTGGCCCGGCTCGGCGCCGGCAGTGCCCGGGCCGGGGTCGCCGCGATGAACGCCGAGGCCCGCCGGCTCGGTGCGCGACAGACCCGCGCCGTCACCCCGTCCGGCCTGGACGGCCCGGGCCAGTTCACCAGCGCGTACGACCTGGCGCTGATCGCCCGCGCCTGCTTCGCCGACGAGCGGTTCCGCCGGTACGCGCTGACCGAGCGGGCGCAGATCCCGGCCCAGCCGGCGCTGAAGAAGGGCGGCTTCCAGATCCAGAACGAGAACCAGCTGATCTACCGCTATCCGGGGGCGCTCGGCGGCAAGACCGGCTTCACCGAGCTGGCCCGGCACAGCTACGTCGGCGCCGCCCAGCGCGGCGGTCGCCGGCTGGTGGTCACCCTGCTCGGGGCCGAGGCCCGGCCGGTACGCGGCTGGCAGCAGGGTGCCCAACTCCTCGACTGGGGCTTCTCGCTGCCCCGGGGCGCCTCCGTCGGCCGGCTGGTCGAGCCCGGCGAGCTGGACGCCGCGAAGGCCGAGCCAGCGCCGGCCCCG
>NZ_CADEAU010000927.1 GCF_902825405.1 Micromonospora maritima
GGCTGCGGCCGGACGCGCTGACCGCGATGACCACGTCCGCCGCGCCCACCCAGCCGGGCACGCCGGCGCTGCGGTGCGGGATGACCGGCACCGGGCAGCGCGGCCCGGCGACGGTCGCCAGCACGTCCCCGGTACGCCCGGCGGTGCCGATGCCGGCGATGACCACCGCACGGGGACGGCCGTCGTCGGCGAGCACCGACAGGTTCGCCTCGGCCGCCAGCGCCGCTGACTCCCGCACCTGGGCGCCGGCGGAGGCGGTGAACCGCAGCATCCCGCCCGGGTCGCGCTCGGACAGCAGCGCCGGGTCGTCCAGCAGGGCCTCGTCCGCGTGCCGGTGGCCGCTGACCCCGGCCGTACCCTCCATCACCGCGACGACCCGCCACGCGCGTCGTCGGCGGCGGCGGGACCACCGCGCGCCTCGTCCAGGAGCAGCACCGGTACGTCGTCGCGCACCTCGAAGACGCGACCGCACTCGGTGCAGGTGAGCGTCTGCGCCTGCGCGTCGTAGTCGAGCGGGGCGTGGTGCGTGTCCGGGCAGGCGAGGATCTCGAGCAACTGCGGGTCCAGGGCCACGGCGCGGCTCCTTCCACGTATGTGGTCTCACCGGTCGGCGGTGCCGTCCGGCGCACGCGATCTTATCGGCGAACCGGCCCCGGTACCGGGCCCGGTTCGGCACCCGGCGACCGGTCCCGCGACCGGGTCACGCCGCCATCACTCTTCGTCACGGTAACCCCGGGGGCACCCCGGGTTCCGGCTCAGTCCGGCATGCGGGGCAACACGCTCGTGGCGTCCCCGCCATCGGGGGCCGGCGGGGTGGAGGCGGGGACCGCGCCGCCGGGGGCCGGCGGGACGGGAGCGGGGACCGCGCCGCCGGGGGCCGGCGAGGCGGG
>NZ_CADEAU010000928.1 GCF_902825405.1 Micromonospora maritima
GGGCGGGTGCGTCGCCGGGCGACTCGGTCACCGCGCGGTACGGGTTGAGCACCCCCGCGCCATAGCCCTCGCCCCGCCCCGGCGCCGGGTCGGTGCCGGCCACGATCCGCCCGGCCACTCCGGCCGCGCTCAACCCGGGGCGATACTGCCGCAGCAACGCCGCGGTGCCGGCCACGAAGGGTGTGGCGTAGCTGGTCCCCTCCGCCCGGTGGTGGCCCTGCCGGGGCGCCGCCATCAGCACGTCGCTGCCCGGGGCGACCAGGTCCACGTAGGGGCCGCTCTGGGAGAAGGCGGCGCGTGCGCCGTCCCGACCGATCGCGCCCACGCCGAGCACGCCGTCGTACGCCGCCGGGTACGGGCGGGGATCGCCGCTGTCGTGCAGGTTGCCGGCGGCGGCCACCACCACCACGTCCTGCCGCACCGCGTAGGCGACCGCGGCCCGGACGGCCGGATCGTCCGCGTAGAGCACGACCGAGAGGTTGAGCACGTCGGCGTCGTGGTCCACCGCCCACCGGATCGCCCGGGCGAAGTCGGCCGCGTCGACCGTACGCCCCGACTCCCGCCCCTGGACCACCTGTTGCTCGCTCACCCGTACCGGAAGGATGCGTGCGTCCGGCGCGAGCCCACGGAACGCGACGCCGGGGCGCGGTGCGGCGGCGATGATGCTCGCCACGCCGGTGCCGTGCCCGGCGCAGTCCCGGGTGCCGTCACCACCCGGGTCGAGGAAGTCCGCGCCGTCGAGCACCCGGCCGGCGAGCTGCGGATGCGACCGGTCGACCCCGGAGTCGACCACCGCGACCACCACGCCGGTGCCGGTCGCGAGCGGGGCGAGCCGGTCCGGCGCGTACCGTTGCTGGGGCCACGGCTGCTCGGCCACCGGGCGTGCG
>NZ_CADEAU010000929.1 GCF_902825405.1 Micromonospora maritima
TGGACACCGCGGGCCTGGTCGTCCCGCCGGTCGCGCCGGTGCCGCCGGCGGTGGCCGCGACGTCGTGGGTGGTCGCCGACCTGGACACCGGCGCGGTGCTCGGCGCCTGCGGCCCGCACGAGTACGGCGTCCCGGCAAGCGTGCAGAAGTTGCTGCTGGCCGCCACCATGCTGCCCCGGCTGGATCCGAACCGGGAGGTCACCGTGACCGCCGGCGACGTGGCGATCGAGCCGGGCAGTTCGGCGGTGGGGCTGGCCGAGGGCGGGCACTACCGGATCGAGACGATCTGGCTGGGTCTGCTGTTGAAGTCCGGCAACGAGGCGGCCAACGCGCTGGCCCGGCTCGGCGGCGGCCCGGACGGGCTGACCGGCGGCGTCCGGGCGATGAACGCCGAGGCGCACCGGCTCGGCGCTCGGCAGACCCACGCCGTCACCCCGTCCGGCCTGGACGGTGCGGGCCAGTTCACCAGCGCGTACGACCTGGCGCTGATCGCCCGGGCCTGCTTCGCCGACCCGGCCTTCCGCCGCTACACCGCGACCCGGACCGCGCAGGTGCCCGCCCAGCCGGCGCTGCGGGAGAAGGCCTTCCAGATCCAGAACGACAACATGCTGCTGGACCACTATCCGGGCGCGATCGGCGGCAAGACCGGCTTCACCGACCTGGCCCGGCACACGTACGTCGGCGCGGCCGAGCGCGGTGGGCGGCGGCTGGAGGTCACCCTGCTCGGCGCGGAGGTGACCACGCAGCGCGGCTGGCAGCAGGGCGCCGCGCTGCTGGACTGGGGTTTCGGGCTGCCCCGGGACGCCGCGGTCGGTCGCCTGGTGGAGCCGGGGGAGCTGGACCGGTCGGCGTCTCCGGCGCCCGCGTCGGCCCTGGCCGGGCACG
>NZ_CADEAU010000930.1 GCF_902825405.1 Micromonospora maritima
CCGGGCCCGGATCTCGTCGGCCTGGCAGGCCGCCACGAAGTCGGCGACGGCCTGCGGCGGGCCGGACACCACCACCGTCGACGGACCGTTGACCGCCGCGACCCCCACCCCGGCGAATCGACCCGCGCCGGAGGAGCCGCCCGCGTCACCGGAGGCCGTCATCGGAGCGTCGGCACCCAGGCCGTCCCCCGCGTCACCGGTCCCGCCAGCGGCGGCACCGAGGCGGGCGGTCACCTCGTCGGCGGGCAGGTCGACCGACGCCATCGTGCCCGTGCCGCGCAGCACCGACAGGGCCCGCGACCGCAACGCCACCGTCTTCGCCGCGTCCTCCAGCGACAGGATCCCCGCCACGCACGCCGCGCCGATCTCACCCTGGGAGTGGCCGACCACCGCCTGCGGGGCGACCCCGACGTGCCGCCACACGGCCGCGAGGGCGACGCCGACGGCCCACAGCACCGGCTGCACCACCTCGACCCGCTCAAGCCACGACTCGTCCTCGCCGGTCAACACCGACACCAGATCCACGTCCAGATAGGGGGCCAACGCCGCCTGACACTCCGCCAACGCGGCGTCGAACACCGGCGTCCGACCCACCAGACCGGCCGCCATCCGCGCCGACTGGGCGCCCTGACCGGGGAACACGAACACCGGACCAGGTGTCCGGGACGCCGTACCCGTCACCACGGCCGGTGACGGCGTGCCGGCGGCGAGCGCGTCCAGCCCGGACAGCAGGTCCCCGGTCGAGGACCCGACCACCGTGGCGCGGTGGTCGAACACCGACCGGGTGGTCGCCAGCGACCAGGCGACCGGCGCCGGGTCGGCCGGGTGGGCGCGCAGGTGCCGGGCGAGCCGCCCGGCCTGCCGGGCCAGTCCGTCGCGGGT
>NZ_CADEAU010000931.1 GCF_902825405.1 Micromonospora maritima
CGCCGAGCGCCTCGGCGAGCGCCGCCCGGTCCTGGCCGGTGGCGGCCGGGCCGGTCAGCGCCAGCAGCAGCCAGGCGCCCAGCGGGGAGGCGACGTGGTGGGTGTCGCCGGCGGCGTCGTGCAGCCGCTCGGCGTAGTGGGCCAGAGGTGCGTCGAGAGGATTCACCCGACCCACTCTGCCCGCCGGCCGGGCCACCGGCACGTCCGCTCAGGACCAGAGTTCGAACGGTTCGTCGATCTCCTCGCCGGCCAGGAACGCCGCCAGCAGTTCGGGCAGCCGCCCCGGATAGCAGCGCGGCCGGTCGGCGAGCACCTCGGCCACCGGCCACCACCGGAACCCGAAGTAGTCCTCCACCTCGTAGTCCATCCGCTCCGCCCCGTCCACGTCCGGCCCGGGCCCGGGCAGCCGCACCGGCACCACCACCTCGTCCTGCAGGTGTCGCCGCTGCCGGTGCCGGAAACTGGCCCGCCGCCGCCAGGTGGGTGCGCCGATCTCGTCCGGCGCGACCACGATGCCGGTCTCCTCCCGCAGTTCGCGCACCGCCGCCTCCCGGTACGTCTCGCCCGGGTCCAGCCCGCCGCCGGGCAGCTCCCACCACACCCCCAGGTCGGGGTGCTCCGGGTCGCGGGTGTGGAACAGCAGCAGCCGGTCGGCGGCGTCGAGGACCACCAGCCGGACCGCCGTCCGCTCGAACAGGGGCAGGTCGCGAGGAAGCTCCACGCCCCCAGCGTAGGGTCGCGTCAGCCCACCCGGGGGGCGGCCCGTTCGGCGCCGCAGCGGGGGCAGCGCACCCGGGTCGCCGTCGTCGCGTGCGGCACGCGCAGCCGCTGCCCGCAGCGGCAGGTGACGACCACGGACCGCAGCGCGCGCAGGT
>NZ_CADEAU010000932.1 GCF_902825405.1 Micromonospora maritima
CGCGGGCCCGGTCCGCGCGCGCCGGGCCGGCGCGGCCACCGCGACCGGGCGCGAAAGGAGCCGTCGACCGGCGACCGGACCGATCGGGTACGCCCCGGAGCCCGCTGATCCCGGTGCAACCGCCCGACCCGCCACGGGGTGTCGTGTGGTGAGAGCGGACACGGGGAGGTCGGCATGGGCGGGTCCGAGGAGTTCGACGCCTTCTACACCGCGACCGCCCGGCGGGTCGTGCACCACGTCTACGCCCTCTGCGGTGACGTGGCCGAGGCCCAGGACGTGACGCAGGAGGCGTACGCGCGGGCCTGGCAGCGCTGGTCGACCGTCGGGGCGTACGAGGATCCGGAGGGCTGGGTGCGGATGGTGGCCTGGCGGCTGACCGCCAACCGCTGGCGGAGCCTGCGGCGCTGGTTCGCCGCGCGGGCGCGCCTGGGCCGGGACGCGCCGGTGCCCGAACCGGGCCCGGACCGGGTCGCGGTGCTGGCGGCGTTGCGCCGGCTGCCGGACGCCCAGCGGCTGGTCGTCGTCCTGCACCACCTGCACGACCTGCCCGTGGCGGAGATCGCCCGGAGAACCGGCATGCCGGTGGGGACGGTCAAGTCGTACCTGTCCCGGGCGCGCGCCGCGCTCGCCGTTCTGCTCACCGACGAGAAGGAGGAAGTCGATGTCGGCACGCATCGGTGACGCCCTGCGGGCGTTGGAACACGACGTGGCCGGGCTGCGGTTGAGTCCGTCGGCCGAGGTACGGGCCCGGGGACGGGCCCGGAGCCGGCGACGGGCGACGGTCCTGGCCGGGGTGGCGACGGTGGCGGTGGCCGGCGGCGCGGCGACACTGCCGGCAGATCGGAAGAGCGTCGTGTAGGGAAAGAGTGT
>NZ_CADEAU010000933.1 GCF_902825405.1 Micromonospora maritima
CTGCTCGCCCGCGTCGCCACCGACCCCACCGGCGGTCAGGTGGCGGTCCGGGACGGCCGGGTGTCCGTGCCCCGTCTCGTCCGCGCCGCCGCTGGCGGCGCGGCGGCGTCCGGCGCCGGTGACGGCACGGTGCTGGTGACGGGTGGTACCGGCGCGTTGGGCGCGCTGGTGGCCGAGCATCTGGTGACCGGGCACGGGGTGCGGTCGCTGGTGCTGGTGTCGCGGCAGGGTCCGGCCGCCCCGGGGGCGGCGGCGTTGACCGAGCGGTTGACCGGGCTGGGTGCGTCGGTGTCGGTGGTCGCTGCCGACGTGACCGATCGGGAGCAGGTGTTCCGGCTGGTCGCCGGGGTGCCGGGTCGGTTGGTCGGGGTGGTGCACACCGCCGGTGTGTTGGACGACGGTGTGGTGTCGGCGCTCAGCCCGGAGCGGTTGGCGAACGTGCTGGCGCCGAAGGTGACCGCCGGGTGGTGGTTGCACGAGGCGACCCGTGATCTCGACCTGGACCTGTTCGTGTTGTTCTCGTCCCTCGCCGGCGTGCTCGGCTCGCCCGGTCAGGCGGCGTACGCGGCGGGGAACGCGTTCCTGGACGCGTTGGCGACGGCCCGGCGGCAGGACGGTCTACCGGCGGTCAGCCTCGCCTGGGGGATGTGGGACACGGCGGGGATGGCGGCGTCGTTGCCCGAGGAGGAGCGGCAGCGGTCGGCACGCGCCGGGTTGCCGCCGATGGGCACCGACGTGGGGCTGGAACTGTTCGACGCGGCGCTCGCCGAGGGCCGGCCGGTGCTCGTGCCGGCCGTCGTCGACGTACCGGCGCTGCGGGCCGCCCTCGACGGCGGGCCGGTCCCGACGGTGCTCCGCGCCCTGACCGGC
>NZ_CADEAU010000934.1 GCF_902825405.1 Micromonospora maritima
GTCCCGGCCCGCCGCCCGGCGTCCGCCCGGCGCCGGTCGAGGAGGTCGGTGAGGCCCGGCACCCGGCGGTCGACGCCGCCGTGCGGGGCATGGCCAACGCCGAGGCGCTCGCCCCGGCCGACCAGATCGCCCAGTACGAGGCGGCCTACGAGACGTTGCGCGAGACGCTCGCCACCATCGACCAGGCCTGAGCAGAGGCGGAGAACGACACCGATGGCTCGTCGTACCCGGCTGGACGCCGAACTCGTCCGGCGTGGCCTGGCCCGCTCCCGGGAGCAGGCCGCCGCGCTGGTGGAGGCCGGTCGCGTCCAGCTGCGCGGAGTGCCGGCCCGCAAGCCCGCCGCCATGGTCGACCCGGCGGACCCGCTGCTGGTCACCGGCGAGGACCCGACTGAGGACTACGTCTCCCGAGGCGGTCACAAGCTGGCCGGTGCGCTCGCGGCGTTCGCCCCGGGCGGGCTGGCGGTGACCGGTCGGCGCTGCCTGGACGCGGGCGCCTCCACCGGCGGCTTCACCGACGTGCTGCTGCGCGCCGGCGCCGCCGAGGTGGTCGCCGTCGACGTCGGCTACGGGCAGCTCGCCTGGCCGTTGCGCACCGACGAGCGGGTCCGGGTGTTCGAGCGCACCAACGTGCGTACCCTCACGCCGGAGGCGATCGGCGGGCCGGTCGACCTGACGGTGGCCGACCTGTCGTTCATCTCACTGCGCCTGGTGCTGCCGGCGCTGGCCGGCTGCACCGGCCCCGACGGCGACCTGGCGCTGATGGTCAAGCCGCAGTTCGAGGTCGGCAAGGAGCGGGTCGGGGCCGGCGGCGTGGTGCGCGACCCGGCGCTGCGGGCCGAGGCGGTGCTCGACGTGGCCGCGGCCG
>NZ_CADEAU010000935.1 GCF_902825405.1 Micromonospora maritima
CACCCGGCGGCGCCGGCGGCGCGCCGTCGGCGGCCAGCCCGATCGCGGCCAGGTACGCGGTGAGCTGTTCCTGCGCCACGCGCAGCGCGTAGCCGGCGGTCTCCGCGTGCTCGGTCGCGGAGGTCAGCTCCGGGACCCCCATCGGGTCGGCCGACTCCTGGCGCACCCAGCGCAGCCGCTCCTCGGCCTGGCCCAGCTTCTCCAGGGCGAGCGCGAGCTGGCCCAGCGGCAGCTCCTCGGCGGCGGCGCGGACCTGCGCGCCGATGTCCTCGACGATGGACACGGGCGGCCCTCAGAGCGTCGCGACGTAGAGCTGTGCCTGCTCCACCGCCACCAGTGTCGCCGCGAGACACTCCTCCAGCTCCTGGCTGGCCTGGGTCAGCGACGACTGGGCCGCCTCGACCGTCTCGTGGCCGCTGCCCTCCAGCGCGCCGGCCAGGGTCTGCTGCGCCTCGGCCAGCTTCTCGCCGGCCGCCTGCACCGCTGTCTGCCCGTCACCGATCTGCTGGAGCGCGACATCGATGGCGGCCTTCAGCTCGGCGACGCTCGCCACGGGACCTCCTGGGGGCAAGGGAGATCTCCATTACAGCTCATCCCGACGGGTGGACGAACATCCACCCTCGCGCCGTTCCTGCCCGGGTGTCCGATTGTGGCCCTGACGTGCGCGAAGACCGCGTCGGGCGGGACCACCCGGTCCCGTCGGCGGACGTGTGAGTCCCGGCGCCGGGACCGGCCGGGGCGGTCAGCGGCCGAGCCAGCGCGGGCCGCGCACCTCGGCGCCGAGCGCGGAGATCGGAAGAGCACACGTCTGAACTCCAGTCACTCATCATGATCTCGTATGCCGTCTTCTGCTTGAAAAAAAAAAAAA
>NZ_CADEAU010000936.1 GCF_902825405.1 Micromonospora maritima
CGGCGCGCTCGCCGGTGGGCTCCGGTCCGCCGCCGCGCTCGCGGACGGCGCCGGTCAGCCGGCGAGCAGCGCGGCCATCCGCTCGGCCTGGGTCTCCCAGCGCCACTCCCGCTCCACCCAGGCCCGTCCGGCCGCGCCGAACTGCCGGGCCAGGTCGCGGTCGGCGAGCAGGGTGGACACCCGGTCGGCGAGCTGGGCCACGTCCCGGCCCCGGACCACGTACCCGGTCTCGCCGTCGCGGACGGCATCCGGCGCGCCGCCGGAGTCACCGGCCACCACCGGCAGCCCGGTCGCGCCGGCCTCGAGGTAGACGATGCCGAGGCCCTCCACGTCCAGTCCCCGGTTGCGGGTACGGCAGGGCATCGCGTAGACGTCGCCGGCCGCGTAGTGCGCGGGCAACTCGGCGGTCGGCACCGAGCCGGTGAAGACCACGTCCCGCTCCACCCCGGTCTGCCGGGCCAGCTTCTCCAGCGTCGCCCGGTAGGGACCGCCGCCGACCACCAGCAGCGCGGCGTCCGGCACCCGCCGGCGGATCTCGGGCAACGCCCGGATCAGCATGTCCTGCCCCTTGCGCGGCACCAGCCGGGACACGCACACCACCACCGGCCGGTCGGCGAGCCCCAGCCGCAGCCGGACCTGCCCGCCGTCCACGCCCGGGTGGTAGGTGTCCACGTCCACGCCGGGCGCGAGCCGGCGCAGCTCGGTCAGCCCGTCCAGCGCCCGGGCCAGCCGGACCCGGGTGTACTCGCCGAGGTAGGTGGTCACGTCCACGCCCCGGCCGATGCGGCGCAGCGCGGCGCGGGCGCCGGGCAGCGCGGCCCAGCCGACCTCGTGCCCGTGGGTGAGCGCCACCGCCCGGCGGATCCC
>NZ_CADEAU010000937.1 GCF_902825405.1 Micromonospora maritima
GCTCAGCCCACCGGCTGCCGGCGCGCGGCGGCCACCGCGTCGCGGACCCGCTGCCAGCCGGCCACCGACCGGGCCACCGACCGCTCCCGGACCACCCGGTGCACGTCGGGCAGGTCCACGCCGATGTCGGTGAGCCGGTCCAGCGCCTGCCGGGCCTCCTCGTACGTGCCGTGCACCGTGTCGCCGCGCGGCTCGCCGTACTCGACGACGGCCCGCCACGTGGCGGGGGAGAGCACGGTGGCCGCGCCGGAGACGACCAGCTCGTCGACGTAGCGGGTCTCCAGGTAGTAGGGGTCACGCACCTGCGTGGCGGTCCACACCAGCCGGGGCTTCGGCGCGCCCGAGGCGGTCAGCCGGCCCCAGGCCGGGGCGCGCAGCGCGTTCTCGTAGGCCGCGTACGTCATCCGCGCGTTGGCCAGGGCGGCCGTGCCGCGCAGCCGGGCCGAGTCGTCGGTGCCGATCGCCCACAACCGCTTGTCGACCTCGGTGTCCACGTCGCTCACCGGCACCGACACCAGCGCCGGCGGGAATCCCTCGGCCGCGTCCAGCCCTGCGCGGACGGCGTCCAGCGCCGCGCGCATCGACTCCGGTGCGGAAACCAGCGCCACCTCGACGCCGAACCCGTCGGCCAGCAGCTCCCGGGCCGCCTCGGCGGCGAACACCCGGACCACCACGTTCGGCCGGTCGACCAGGTCGACCACGCGGCGGGCCTCGGCCACCGCGGCGTCGACGTCGTCGGCCAGCCGTGGGTCGACCTCGACGACGACCAGGCCGTCGCGCCCGCCGGTCGAGTGGTACGCGGGCAGCAGCGCCTCGGCGGACCGGCGCGCCACCGACGCGGTGAGCC
>NZ_CADEAU010000938.1 GCF_902825405.1 Micromonospora maritima
AGCCGCCGCGGGTCGACCTGGTGGTCGCCGGGGGCCACCGCTCCGCCGCGCACACGCGGCGCCAGCGCCGGCTCGCGGTCGCGCAGCTCCGAGGGGCGCAGCGGCGTGATCGGCAGTCCAAGACCTTGTTGGTACGACCACAGCCGCCCCGCCTCGGCCAGGTCGTCGGCGGTGAGCCCGACGACGAGCGTGCCCTCGGTGCGATGGCCGAGGTCGACGCCGCTCGCCCCGGCCAGCTCGGCGGCGAAACCGGGCCAGCGGGCGGCGGACTCGACGAGGAGCGCGGTCAGCTCGTGCTCACCGAAGTACGCCTCGGCGACCGGCGACAGCATCCCGGCGGCCACCGACGAGGCGCCCGACCCGGGCCGGTCGTCGTGCACCACCACGCGCAGTCCGCGCTGCGCGCACCGCCACGCGATCGCGAGTCCCACCGGCCCGCCCCCCACCACCGCCACGTCGGTAAGGAAGGGCCCCCTCTTAACGCCTCCGGTAGAGGAAGGGCCCCCTCTTAACACGTCAGCGCCCGCATCAGCTCGGCGGTGGCGTGCGCGGGATCGGCGGCCAGGCTGAGCGCGCCGACCACCGCCACCCCGTACGCCCCGGCGGCCCGCAACGTCGGCACGCTCGCGGCGGTCACCCCACCGATCGCGATCACCGGGACACCGACCGCCTCGGCGACCGCGCGTACCCCCTCGGGGCCGATCGGGTCCGGCAGGCCGGACTTCGTGGTGGTGACGTGGCACGGGCCGACGCCCAGGTAGCTCGCGCCGGCATCCACGGCCGCGCGGGCGCCCACCGGCTCGCGGGCGGTCGCGCCGAGCACCGCGTCCGGGCCGAGCACCCGGC
>NZ_CADEAU010000939.1 GCF_902825405.1 Micromonospora maritima
CCGGCGTCGTCGGCGACGGCGGTGACCAGCGCGACCTCGGCGCCCTGCGCGGCCGCGAAGACCGCGGCCAGGCCGGCGCCGCCGGGGCGGTCCACGGACGTGGTCTCGTCCAGCACCGGCACCGGGGAGTCCGGGCAGAGCCGGTTCACCAGCCCCTCGACGTCCCGGTCCAGCAGCGTGTCACCGAGCACCACCAGGGGTCCCGCCATGCTCGACCTCCTCATCGGGCCTGCACCTCCGGATCCGGGTCGTCGAGCACCACCTCGACGCCGGCGCGCACCGGTCCCGCCGGGGCGCGGGCGGCGAGCGCCGCCGGCAGCGCCCGGTCGACGTACTCGCAGAGCACGTGCACGGCCACGAGGTGCAGCTCCTGCACCACCTGCCCGTCCGGCGAGTCGATCGCGAGCCGTTCGTGGCAGAGGTCGGCGAGGGGGTTGGGGGCGGGGCCGGTGAAGGCCCAGCAGCGCAGGCCGGTGTCGTGGGCGGCGTGGGCGGCGGTGAGGAGGTTGGGGCTGGTGCCGCTGGTGGACAGGAGCAGAAGGAGGTCGTCGGGTCGGCCGTGGGCGCGGACCTGGCGGGCGAAGATCTCGTCGTATCCGTAGTCGTTGCCGATGGCGGTGAGCGCGCTGGTTTCGGCGTGCAGGGCGATGGCGGAGAGGGGTTGGCGGTCGTGGCGGAGTTTGCCGACGAGTTCGGCGGTGAGGTGCTGGGCTTCGGCGGCGCTGCCGCCGTTGCCGGCCACCAGCAACCGCCCGCCGGCGGCGAGCCGGCGCGCCACCTCCTGACCCCAGCGGGCCAGCAGGTGTTCCGCGTCGCGCAGCGGCAGCAGCGCGGC
>NZ_CADEAU010000940.1 GCF_902825405.1 Micromonospora maritima
GCTGGGCGGCGGGTCGCCGGTGGGGTCGGACCGTGCCGGCAGGTCGACGGCGGGCGGCGCGGACGGCGACTCAGGCAACGCCGCCGACCATCTCGTACCCCGCCTCGCCGACAGCCGCGCGGACGGACTCCACCGGCAGCGGGGCCGCGCTGGTGACCGTGGCCGTCCCGCCCACCAGGTCGACCCGGACCTCCTCGACGCCGGGCAGGGCGGACAGCTCCTCGGTCACCGCCCGGACGCAGTGTTCGCAGGTCATCCCGGTCACGGTGTACGTCTGGACGACGGGTCGCTGCTCGGTCATGGCCCCACGGTACCGCCGGCCCGGACCGCCGCCGACCACGGCCGCGCGGACGGTGGTCCGGCTCGCATCCCGGGTGTTAAGCGGGGCCCCTTGCACTACCGGAGGCGTTAAGAAGGTGCCCTTCCTTGCGCACGGGGCTCAGCCTGCGACGGCGAGCGCCAGCGGCAGCACGTCCGGCGCGCCGGCGCGCCGCAGCAGGCGCGCCACCATGCTCATCGTCCAGCCCGAGTCGACGAGGTCGTCGACGAGCAGCACCGGCCCGTCCAGCCCGGGCAGCGCGTCGACCAGCTCGTCCGGCAGGCGGAAGGCGTCGTGCAGCGCGCGTACCCGCTGGGCGCTGTTGCCGCGCGGCCCGCCGGGCCCGGCCGGACCGGTCGGGACGACCTGCCCGAGCAGCGGCAACCGGCCCACCGTGGCGATCCGTTCGGCGAGCGAGCCGACCAGCAGCGGCCGGGTCCGGGAGCCGACCGCGACCACACCGGCCGGGCGGCGGGGCCACGGGTCGTCGCCGTGCGCCCACGCCTTGAGC
>NZ_CADEAU010000941.1 GCF_902825405.1 Micromonospora maritima
CGGGGAGGTCGTCGCCGCCGGTGGCGAGGGTGAGCGCGCAGACGGGCAGCACGGTGGCGGCCTGGACGGCGCGCAGCACGGCGGCGGTGCGGCGGGGCGTGGTGGGGCCGCCGGCGGTGCGCAGCGTGGTGACCAGGGCGGCGAGGACGAGTGCGGTGACCACGGCGAACCAGACGCGGGCGTCGGTCCACCAGGCGTCGACGGCGGCCCGGGGCAGCCCGAACAGTGCCATGCCCGGCTGGTAGGGGGTGTAGCCGAGGAGCTGCTCGCCGGGCGGCAGGGCGGCGATCGCGTCGGGTCCGAGGTAGGGGGTGCCGTGTTCGGCGAGGCGAGCCCCGGCGTGTTCGACCACGATCACCTCCTCCTGGGCCCGGTCGGTGCGTCCACCGGCCCGCTGGACGCTCTGCACGACGACGGGCAGGAGGGCGGTGGTGGCCCAGGTGACGGCCGTGACCGTCCAGCGGGCGGGCAGCCCGGCCAGGGTGGTGCCGGGGTTGCGGCGGTGGGCGAGGAGTTGGGTCGTCGCGGCGAGCGTGGCGAGGGCGTAGCCGACGGTGGCGATCGCGCCCCAGCCGCGGTGCGGCGGCAGGGTGGAGGTGGCGGCGGTGACCGCGGCGAAGACGGTGGCGGCGGCGTAGAGCCCCAGGTCGAGGACGAGGCCGCCGGCGGCGGTGTCGAGTGCCGACCAGCGGCGGGAGGCGGGGCCGGGCAGGTCGGCGTGGGCGGTCACGCGGGCCAGTCTGGCAGACCGGCGGTGCGACCCGGCCGGGTCAGGGCTGCCGGGAGTCAGCGGCGGGGGCGGCGGATCGGGTACGGGACCCGCCGGAG
>NZ_CADEAU010000942.1 GCF_902825405.1 Micromonospora maritima
ACCGCGCCCGACACCGGCACGAACCCGGGTCTGCCGCCGGGGCGTCCGGAGGCGGCGGCGCGGATGGCGGCCGGTCCGGAGTTCCTGGGCATGCCCGGCGCGCAGCCGCCCGGGCGGGGCACCGGCGTGGAGGCCCGCACCGACTTCCGCTGGCTGATGATGTCCGACGTGTGCAAGCACTGCACGCATGCGGCCTGCCTGGACGTGTGCCCGACCGGCTCGCTGTTCCGCACCGAGTTCGGCACGGTGGTGGTGCAGGAGGACATCTGCAACGGCTGCGGCTACTGCATCTCCGCCTGCCCCTACGGCGTCATCGACCAGCGCAAGGACGACGGCCGGGCGTGGAAGTGCACGCTCTGCTACGACCGTCTCGGCGCCGGGATGACCCCGGCCTGCGCCCAGGCCTGCCCGACCGAGTCGATCCAGTACGGCCCGCTGGACGAGCTGCGCGAACGGGCCGCCGCCCGGGTCGCCACGCTGCACGAGCGGGGCGTGCCCGAGGCCCGGCTCTACGGGCACGACCCGACCGACGGGGTGGGCGGCGACGGCGCGTTCTTCCTGCTGCTCGACGAGCCCGAGGTGTACGGGCTGCCGCCGGACCCGGTGGTCACCACCCGGGACCTGCCGAAGATGTGGAAGCGGGCCGGCCTGGCCGCGCTGGCCATGGCGGCGGCCACCGTCGCCGCGTTCGTCGGAGGATCGTCGTGAGCCCGGAGCGCCCGGTGGGTGACCTGTTCCGCCGCTTCCGGGAGCGGCTGGCCGCCGAGCGCACCGCCGTGGCGGACCGGACCGGCGCGGGCGTGCCCGGCGCCGTGCGCGGGGT
>NZ_CADEAU010000943.1 GCF_902825405.1 Micromonospora maritima
ACCAGGCCACCCGCCGGTCCTCGGCGCGGGCGCGGCGCCGGGGCAGCAGCGCGGCGACGAAGCCGGCGGCCACCGCCACGACACCCCCGCCCAGCCAGGGCAGCACGCTCAAGGTCATGAGCCCTGTCTAACGCACCGCCGCCAGCGACGACGACGAGTACCCCTCCTGGAAGCCGTCCATGAACGCGCCCGCCATTCCCGACACGACGCATCCGGCGCAGCACAGGATCACCAGGATCGCCGGCACCGCGACCCAGAGGACAGTCGTCCAGTTGATCCCGTCCGGCTCCGGCGGCGGCGGCGCGTACCCCGGTGGCGGGTACTGCGGCTGGTACGGATCCGGCTGGTACGGGTCGTGAGGATGCACCCGGCCATCCTGCCCACCACCCGCGACCGACGGAAGATCCACCCGGACCGGCCAGGTCGACCGGTCAGGTTCGGTGCGCGTCCAGGTGGGTGAGGACGGTCTGGTTGGCCTCCCAGCCGTCCGGGAACTTCACCGGCACGTCCAGGTGCACGCGCTCGGTCGACGGGTACGCGTCCAGCAGCTCACCGATGCCGGCCCGGGCCACCACCACGCAGGCGTGCCGGTGCCGGGACGCCAGCACGCACAGCCGCCCCGACTCCAGGTGGAACGCGGTCGCGTCGCGCCGGCCGGAGAGCGGGTGCAGCACGATCGTCACGTCGTACTCCCGGCCCTGGAGCCGGTTGGCGGTGTCCACGGTGATGCCCGCCCCGGCCGCGCCCAGCCGGGACCGGATGGCCGCGACCTGGTCGCGGTGCGCGGCCCCGACGGCGATCCGGTCCGCGCCCACCG
>NZ_CADEAU010000944.1 GCF_902825405.1 Micromonospora maritima
GGCCGCCCGGCCGCGGCGCTGGCACCGTCGGGTGGGTCGGGTCGGGCGCCGGGACGACCGGCGGGGGAACCACGCCGGGCGGGAGCGGCCAGGGCATGTTCGGCTGGACCGGCGCCGCCCACGGCGGCGCGGTCACCACGCCGTCGGTCTCCTCGGGCGGCCAGAGCGGTTCGACGTCCCGCTCCGGCACCTGCGGTCGGCCCGGCACGTGGGCCCGGTCGTCGTTCTCGTGCACCACGGTTCCTCCCCATTCCCCCCGCCGAGGATAGGCGGTCCGGTCAGCCGGGCCACCCGGGCGAGGATCGACCGGGGTCAGCCCGTCCAGACCGCCCAGGCGCCGGGCTCGGTCCACCAGGACCGCTTCCGGCTCAACTCGCCCTCGACGCCGTCGTCGAGGAAGGGCACCTTCTCGTCGCGGGGCACGACCGCCACCGCCCGGCCCCGGGCCCGGCGTACCTCCAACCGGACCTTCTTCCGGCCCAACGCGGACCGGGTCACCACGGGCACGGCCACGGCCACCGCCACCCGCCCGTCGGTCGGGTCCGGGTCGGCCAGCAGGTCCACCTCGCCGAGGCGCGCGTAGCCACCGGCGTTTCCGATCGCGCACGCCGTGATCGGCTCGCTGCCGTCGCTGAGCACCGTGCCGTCGACCTCGACGCGGGCCCGCCAGTGCAACGGTCGACCGGCGTCGTCGGCGGCGCCGAGCAGCGCGCCGTCCAGCGTCACCGAGCCGCCGTCGTTGCGCAGCAGGTCCAGCCGGCGGGCCGAACCGTCGAGCACCGCCGCGGCCACGGCCGCC
>NZ_CADEAU010000945.1 GCF_902825405.1 Micromonospora maritima
GCTCGACGAGATCGAACGCATCTGGCGCGACCGGGGTGTCCGGACCCGCCGGCTCACGGTGTCGCACGCGTTCCACAGTCCGTTGATGGAGCCGATGCTCGCCGAGTTCCGGGCGGTGTTGGACGGGTTGACGTTCGCGGCGCCGCTGCTGCCGGTGGTGTCGAACGTGACGGGTGCGGTGGTCGATGGCGACGACCTGCGCACCCCGGACTACTGGGTGCGGCACGTCCGGGAGGCGGTCCGGTACGCCGACGGGGTCACCGCCCTGCGGAACGCCGGGGTGGACACGTTCCTGGAGATCGGCCCGCGCAGCGTGCTGACCGCGTTGACCGTCGAGATCCTGCCCGACGAGGACGTGCGGGCGGTGGCCGTGCAGCGCCGGGACCGGGACGAGACCGCAGCGCTGCTGGCCGGGCTGGGTGAGCTGCACGTGCACGGCGTCGCCGTGGACTGGACGCCCTGGTTCGCCGGCACCGACGCGACCCGGGTCGACCTGCCCACCTACGCCTTCCAGCACGAACGGTTCTGGCCCGACACCCCCACCCGCGCCGACGCCTCCGACGCCGAGTTCTGGGCCGCCGTGGAGAGCGGCGACCTGACCGCGCTCGCCGGCCACCTCGGCGACGACGACCTGGACACGCTCACCCCCGCCCTGCCCGCGCTCACCACCTGGCGCCGGTCCCGCACCCGCCGCACCGCCGCCGACCGCCTGTCGTACCGGGTCGTGTGGCACCGCATCGACCCCGACGGACCGGCCGCGGCCGACGGCGCCTGGCTGCTGGTCACCCCGGAC
>NZ_CADEAU010000946.1 GCF_902825405.1 Micromonospora maritima
CGGCCGGGTCGACGCCGGCGGCGACCAGGGTGGCGACGGCCAGCAGCGCGTTGGCCACGTTGTGCCGGCCGGGCAGCGCCACGGCGGTGGGCAGGGTCAGCCCGTCCGGGCCGTGCAGCGTGAAGCGCTGGGCGTAGCCCTCGCCGTCGATCCCGTCGGCCCACCAGGTGGCGGTCGGGTCGCCGGCCGCCGAGTACGTCACGGTCTCCGGCCGGTACAGCGGGCGCAGCGCCGGGTCGTCGTGGTTGAGCACCTCGACCCGGCAGCGCCCGTCGAAGAGCCGGGCCTTGGCGGCGAAGTAGTCCGCCTCGTCGGCGTGGAAGTCCAGGTGGTCGGAGCCGAAGTTGGTGTACCCGCCGACGTCGAACCGCACCCCGCCGACCCGCCCCATGGCGAGCGCGTGGCTGGACACCTCCATCACCACCGCGTCCACCCCCCGCTCGCGGGCCACCGCGAGCATGGCGTGCAGGTCGGTGGCCTCCGGGGTGGTCCGCACGCTGTCCACCACCAGGTCGCCGAGGCGGGTCTCCACGGTGCCGATCAGGCCGGTGGTGTGTCCGGCCGCGCGCAGACCGGACTCGATCAGGTAGCTGGTGGAGGTCTTGCCGGCGGTGCCGGTCACCCCGATCACGGTCAGCCCGGCGGTCGGGTCGCCGTAGACCGTGGCGGCGACCTCGCCCAGCGCGGCCCGGGGGTCGTCCACGACCAGCACGGGCAGTCCGGCGTCGGCGGCCAGCGCCACCCCGGCCGGGTCGGTCAGCACGGCCACCGCGCCGGCCCCG
>NZ_CADEAU010000947.1 GCF_902825405.1 Micromonospora maritima
CACCGGGCGGCGGGGCGGCGGGCGCGGACGGCGGCGGCGGCGCTCCGCCGGGCGGGGTGACGACCATGCGGTCAGCGTAGTCACCCGCGCCCCACTGGTCCGGCCGCATCGCGACGGCTATGCTCCCGATCAGGTCACGAGCGCCAGCGTCAAGCCCCGGCTTGCTGGCCGGCAACCCTCGTCGAGGTTCGCGGTGGGGTGCCCCGGGTGATGACCGGGCCCCGCGCCGATCCGTGCGCTGGGCAAGCGCGGACCCCGTCCCGACACCTCGGGGTCCCCCGGTGACCCGGAGGCTCCGGCATGACGCTCACTCTCGTACCCCCCGCTCCCGTGCTGCCCACGCCGGTGCGGCCCGATCCGCTCGGCGTGCTCGGCGTACCCGGGGAGATCAACCTGGACCACGCCGCCAGCGCGCCGTGCGCGCGAGCCGCGGCCGACGCGGTGGCCGAACTCCTTCCCTGGTACGCGAGCGTGCACCGCGGCGCGGGCGCGCTGTCCCGGCGCTGCACGCTCGCCTACGAACGGGCGCGGCAGGCCGTGGCGGACTTCGTCGGCGCCCGCCCCGACGACCACGTGATCTTCACCCGGAACACCACCGACGCGGTGAACCTGCTGGCCCGGGCGCTTCCCGCCGGCACCACGGTGGTCACGTTCGGCGGCGAGCACCACGCGAACCTGCTCCCCTGGCCGCGCGGCTCGGTGCGGCTGCCGGTCCCGGACAGCCCGGCCGGCGCGGTCCGGTCCCTCGCCGCGGCGCTCGGCGAGCTGGCCCGCGACGCC
>NZ_CADEAU010000948.1 GCF_902825405.1 Micromonospora maritima
GCCCGGATCCGCGACGCCGGACCGCCCCGGATCCGCGGACGCCGGGCCCGATCGGGTACGGCTCCGGTCAGCCGGCCGCCGGCGCGGGCGCCCCGACCGACGTCGCCGACGTCCGGGTCGCCTCGACCGCGCGGATGTGCCGGTAGGCGAACCAGAGCGGCGGGAACGCGCCGACCGCGAACGACAGGTCGACGAGCGTCCAGAACCACGGGATGTCCCGGATCGGGCCACAGATCAGCGCCAGCGGCACGATGCCGGCGCAGGCGATCATCCCGACCTGCACCACCCAGACGTTGCGCACCGGGTCGCGCAGCGGCCCCCAGAACGCCACCGCGAGCACCAGGTGGGCGAAGGCCAGCCAGTCGGTGCCGTAGAGCAGGAACGGGTAGTCCCGGTCGGCGGTCACCAGCCCGTCGTGGACCCGTTCGATCCAGCCCACGAGCGCCGGGAGTCGCCCGGCGAGCGGGTCGAGCGCCGCCAGCAGCCACCGGACCTCGACCTCCAGCGGGAACGCGGTCACCCCGCTGAGGAAGAGCCCCACCACCACGACCCAGAGCCAACGGCGGATCCGCCGCAGGCGTACCTCGACGTCCATGCCCGGAGCGTAACGATGATCATCGTGCCGGCGGTGTCCCGGCGGGCATGACGTGGCCCACCCTCAGCGGCGACCCACGTCCACCCGGGCGGCGGCGGAGGCCGGGCGGGCCGTACCCGGACGGGCTCCGGGCCGTGGCGTCGCGGCCGGCCGACCGGCCATGACCGTCGGCGCGAC
>NZ_CADEAU010000949.1 GCF_902825405.1 Micromonospora maritima
CGCGGCACGTTCAGGCACGCCTGCGTCAACCCGGCGTACTGCGACGTCGAGGCGTTGGTGACGTCGACCTCGGTCAACGCCACGTCCACACCCAGCGCCGCGAAGCTGGACAACGTGGTCTGGAAGTTGCCCGGCAACGAACTGCCACCGGTGAAGTGCGTCTGCAACCCCACGCAGTCGATCGGCACCCCCCGGGACTTGAAGTCCCGGACCATGTTGTAGACACCCTGCGTCTTACCGTACGACCAGTTCTCGATGTTGTAGTCGTTGTAACACAACTTCACCGACGGATCCGCCGCCCGCGCGGTCCGGAACGCCACCTCGATCCAGTCGTTACCGGTGCCCTGCAGATTCGACTGCCGACGACTACCGTCCTCGTTGAACGCCTCGTTCACCACGTCCCACGCCGCCAACTTGCCCCGGTAGTGACCCATCACCCCGTTGATGTGATCGATCATCGCCTGCCGCAGGTTGCCGCCACTGAGACTCTGCATCCACCCCGGCTGCTGCGCATGCCACGCCAGGGTGTGACCCCGCACCTTCAACCCCCGCTGCGTCGCCCAGTTGTAGATCTGATCACCCGAGGAGAAAGTGAACTGACCCCGCTGCGGCTGCGTCGCATCCGGCTTCATCTCGTTCTCCGCCGTGATCATGTTGAACTCACGACCCGCGATCGTGCTGTACGTCGAATCGCTCAACCGACCCGCCGCGATCGCCGTGCCGAAGTACCGACCCGACTGCGCCGCCGCCGCGCCCAGCGTGCTCGC
>NZ_CADEAU010000950.1 GCF_902825405.1 Micromonospora maritima
GGCCACCTCCTCGGGCCG
Source organism: Micromonospora maritima (assembly GCF_902825405.1). GTDB lineage: Bacteria > Actinomycetota > Actinomycetes > Mycobacteriales > Micromonosporaceae > Micromonospora > Micromonospora maritima. The sequence continues at coordinate 19 of NZ_CADEAU010000950.1, forward strand.
GGTGACCGCTGTGGGCACCAGCACGCCGGCGGCGCCGGCGGCCAGCGCCGCCGTCATGTCCCGCCCGATGTCGCCGACCACCACGCAGCGGGTGGCGACGGTGCCGAGCGCGCCGGCCGCCTCGTGCACCAGTCCCGGTGCGGGCTTGCGACAGACGCAGCCATCTCCGTCGTCGTGCGGGCAGATCGCCCAGTGGTCGAACGGGCCGAGCAGCTCCTCGACCCGGGCGTGGACCCGACGCATGTCCTCGGCGGTGAAGTACCCCCGCGCCAACCCCGACTGGTTGGTCACCACGGCCAACCGCAACCCGGCCGCCCGCAACCGGTCCAACGCCTCCCGCGCCCCCGGCACCGGCCGCACCTTCTCCCGATCCCCGTTGTACGGCACGTCCTCGACAAGCGTGCCGTCCCGGTCGAGCAGCACCGCGTCGTAGAGCGAGGGGCCGGTGGATGACATGGGCGAACAGTTGCCCTGCGACAAGGAGGTAAACATCAGCGACCGGCCCGGACCGGCAGTGCACGGGCCCGCCACCAGCCGCGTACCCAGTGGACGACCGCCAGCGGCGGGATCAGCGCGCTGGTCGCGACCATCGTGGCGACCTCGTCCGGGGTGCGCGGACCGGGCGCGATGCGGGCCCAGGCGAATTCGGCGGTGCCGGCCGCCCAGCCGAGCATGGCGAGGCCACCGAGCACACCGGCCGCCTGCCGTGACCGGGACGCCGGCCGGGTGGCGGCGCGTGCCGCGGCG
>NZ_CADEAU010000951.1 GCF_902825405.1 Micromonospora maritima
GGTGTGGGAGCGGCCGGCACCCGGGGGATCGACGCCTCGCGGGTGGTCTCCGGTACGCCGTTGCGGGCCGCGCGGGCCGCGCTCTCGACCCGGTCCAGCCGGGCCCGGGCGCCCATGGTCCGGCCGGGCAGCCGGACGTCTCCCCGGGCCAGCTGGGCGACATACCAGGCGGGCAGGTAACCCTCGATCGGCAGCCCCGGATCGACCGCCAGCCACCACTCCTGGTTGGGCCAGCCGGCGGCCAGGTCGGGGTATGCCACGACGCGCGTCGCCCCGGCGTTCTCGCCCAGGCTGGCCCGCATCGCGGCGACGGAGGTGAAGGCCAGCACGTGGGTCCGACCCGCGGAGGTCCAGGTGCCCCATCCGGCGGTGGGGCCGCCGGCGACCGGCAGCACCAGATCGACGCGGGTCAGCACGCGGAAGTACTGCTGCTGGTCCTGCGCGCGCAGCGCGTCCCGCATCGCCACCTCGGCCTCGGTGGCCGGCTCCCATCCGGTCACGGCCACCTCTCCTTCCGCGAACAGGCCACAGGCATCGCCTACAACCTACAAGGTGGTAACAAGATCACAATGCCTGGCCATCGACGGTCGGCCGTGACCTCGACGAGGCGCTAACATCCCGTTCCGGAGTCGACACGTTACGGAGGTCGTCGATGTCTCGGCCCCTCGTCCGCCCGGCCGTGGCGGTCCTGGCGACCCTCCTCGTCGCCGGCCTGCCGGCCGCACCGGCCGCGGCCCGCGCCCCGTCCGGATGCGCGGCGCC
>NZ_CADEAU010000952.1 GCF_902825405.1 Micromonospora maritima
GGGTCCCGTAGGGCGCGCCGGACGCCGGCTGGGCGCCGTAGGGCGCGCCGGACGCCGGCTGGGCGCCGTAGGGCGCGCCGGAGCCCGGGTGGGCGCCGTACGGGGCGTTCGGGTCGGGCTGGTTGCCCCACGCTCCGGCGTTCGGGTCCGGGTAGCCTCCGTAGGGAGGGTGATTGTCACTCATCTGAGGTTCTTCCACCTGTCGTCCGTGGTTCCGGCGATCAACCACCCGCAGCGTAATGACGGCCGCAAATTCGCAGATCGCCGAAGTCTGATCGTTCTTCACCACCGGTGTCGGAGCCGTTCCGGTGGGTGCCGGCTCGACCCCCGACAGCCGGCCGGCGACCCGGCCTCGCCCGGCCCGCAGTTGTTGCGGGACAAGGGATCGGCCGCTCGACGGCGTACCCGCGTCCACTTCCCGGGACGCCGGAAAATGTGACGCAGACGACAGCCGCACGGCCGCCCCGGGGCGTCCCTCAGCGCGCCGCCGGCATGGCGTCCCGGGCCAGGGTGAGCGCGCCGAACAGCGCGGCGTCGTCGGCGAAGCGGGAGCGCACCACGTCGGGCGGGTGCGGCAGCGCCTCGGTCAACCGGTCGACCAGCATCCGCCGGATCAGGTCGCTGCGGGTCACGCCGCCGACGAGCACCAGCCGCTGCGGATCGAGCAGCAGGCAGCACGTCGCCAGCGCCCGGGCCGCCTCGTCCACCCGCGAGGCCAGCGCGTCGCGGGCCGGCCCGGGCCGCTCCGCCTCGGCGGC
>NZ_CADEAU010000953.1 GCF_902825405.1 Micromonospora maritima
CGGTCCGATCGCGTTCGTCGGGCTGGCCGTGCCGCACCTGGCCCGGGCGCTGGTCGGCGCCGACCACCGGTGGACGCTGCTGGTCGCGGCGCTGCTCGGCCCCGCCCTGGTGCTGGCCGCCGACGTGACCGGCCGCCTGGTCTCCCCACCGGGCGAGATCCCCGCCGGCATCATCACCGCTCTCCTGGGCGCCCCCCTGCTGGCGATCCTGGTCCGCCGCGCCAAGGTCGTGACCGCATGACCGCCCCCCACCCCCGCCCCCGCCCCCGCTCCCGCTCCCGCTCCCGCTCCCGCTCCCGCGATCTTGCGGTTGCTGCCCCGGCAGATCGGACGGAAGCCGTGTATCGCGGGCCGCAAGTGCAAGATCGCGCGGCGACGCCGGCGCTGGTGGGGAAGACGGTGCTGCGGGTGGGGCCCGTGGCGGTGCCGTTCCGGTGGCGGCCGGTGGTGGTGGCGGGAATCCTGTCGGTGCTGCTCGTCGGTGCGGTGGTGCTCAGCCTGTCGCTGGGGACGCCGTACGTGGCGCCGGGCGACGTGCTGCGGTCGCTGTCCGGGGCGGGCACGCCGTACGACCTCGTGGTGCGCGACCTGCGGCTGCCCCGCGCGGTGCTGGCGGCGCTGGCCGGGGCGGCGTTCGGCGTGGCCGGCACCCTGATCCAGAGCGTGGCCCGCAACCCGCTGGCCAGCCCTGACGTCATCGGCGTCACCCAGGGCGCCGGGCTGGCCGCGACCGTCGCGCTGACCAGTGGCGCGGCG
>NZ_CADEAU010000954.1 GCF_902825405.1 Micromonospora maritima
TGGCCGGTGAGGCGAACGCCCCGCTGGCCGCGCTCGTCGGCGCCGCGCCGGACGAGGCCCGGCTGCTGGTGGTGCCGCAGCCGCGCAACCGCGACCAGCGCTTCGCCTTCGCCGCCGAGCTGGCCGGCGTCGTCCTGCCCTACCTGGACTCGTTCCGCACGGTGACCGAGGCGGTGGCGGTGGACCGGGGTCGGGACGTCCGGCACCGCTACGTCGACGCGCCGCAACTGCTGGTGCCGAACCCGGCCGGGATCACGTTCCTGCGCCTGTTCGGTCGCTCCACCCGGTTCCGCCGGGTCGACGGCGATCACCCGGTGCACCCGTCGGTGCCGCTGCTCGGCCGCTGGGCGACGTTCTTCGCCGAGCGTGCCGAGCAGCCCGGATCGGCCGCGCTGCTGGCGTTGACCGACGCGTTGACGCTGCACTGGGCGACCGGCCAGAGCGTGGTGGAGGACCTGCACCTGCCGGCGGTGCTCGGCTGGCTCGACCCGCCGGCCGGACTGACAGGTGCCGAGGCGGCGGTGGCGGCCGAGGACCCGGCACGCTGTCCGCCGGCCGGGCCGGCCACCGACCCGGACTTCGACAACCACCGGCTCGCCCCGGCGATCGAGGCGTACGCGCGGTCCGCGGACGACCCGACCGCCCGCACGGCCGCGTACGACGAGCTGGCCGGGTTGCTGCGCGACCAGCTCGCGCCCACCTGGGAGCTGATGTGGCGCGGTGTCGGGCTGCTGCGGGCGCTACCGCCC
>NZ_CADEAU010000955.1 GCF_902825405.1 Micromonospora maritima
AGGGCACCCCGCCCGGGCCGGACGACCTCCCCCCGCCGCCGCCCCGTGGCCGCCCCCGGTGGCTCGACGCGGACGACCCGGAGCACCCGCCGGAGGCCTCGTCCCGCGAGGTGCAGAACATCCCGCTCGGGCTGGGCGCGCTGCTGCTCGGCGTCGCGGCGGTGGTCTTCGCCGCGGTCGCCACCAGCTCGATGGACGCGTTGGCGCGGCTCGGCGTGCTGCTGGTCGCGACCGTGCTGATGCTGCTCGCCCCACCGGTGCTGGCCCGGCGCGGGCTCACCTCGACCGCCGAGACCATCGCGGCGGTCGGGTTGCTGCTGGTGCCGCTGGCCGGCTACGCGCTCTGGGCCGTCGACCGGATCGGCGGCGGCACCTCGGGCGCCGCGTTCGCCGGATCGATCTTCCTGGTCACCACCGTGGTCGCCTTCGGCTACGCGTACGGGACGGGCCTGCGCGCGCCCCGGTTCGCCACCGTGCTGGCCGCCCAACCGGTGCTGCCGCTGCTGGCGTACGAGCGGATCACCGGGCCGGCCGGGTGGGCGCTCGTGCTCACCGTGGTGGCCGTGCTGGACCTGGCCCTGGCCCGCTCGGTGGTGATGCGGGAACGGCCGGTCCGGCAGGACCTGCCCCCCACCGTGCCGTCGGCCCCCGTCCCACCCCGCCCGCGCGCCGAGGAGGACCGGCCCGAGTCGGCGCCGGAGGAGTCCGCCGAGGTGCTCGGCGGTGAACCGCCCGCCGGGTC
>NZ_CADEAU010000956.1 GCF_902825405.1 Micromonospora maritima
GGGGAGATCTCGGTGGGTGGGCGTCAGTTGGTGGGTCTGGCGGAGGAGGAGGTGCGGCGGCTGCGGGGTCGGGACATGGCGATGATCTTCCAGGATCCGCTGTCGGCGTTGCATCCGTACTACACCGTCGGGAAGCAGATCGCCGAGGCGTACCGGGTCCATCATCCGAGGGCCGGGAAGCGGGAGGCGCGTGCGCGGGCGGTGGACATGCTGGACCGGGTGGGGATTCCGCAGCCGGGGCGGCGGTTCGCGCAGTATCCGCACGAGTTCTCCGGGGGGATGCGGCAGCGGGCGATGATCGCGATGGCGTTGGTCAACGATCCGGATCTGCTGATCGCGGATGAGCCGACCACGGCGTTGGACGTGACGGTGCAGGCGCAGATCCTGGACCTGCTCAGCGATCTTCAGCAGGAGTTCCGGTCGGCGATCATCCTGATCACCCACGATCTGGGTGTGGTGTCTCAGGTGGCCGACGACGTGCTGGTCATGTACGGCGGTCGGGCGGTGGAGCAGGGCAGTGTGGAGCAGGTGTTGCGGCGGCCGCAGCATCCGTACACGTGGGGGTTGTTGTCGAGCGTGCCGTCGTTGCACGGCGACGCCGACGCGGACCTGGTGCCGATCCCGGGTAACCCGCCGTCGTTGATCAATCTGCCGTCGGGGTGCGCGTTCCATCCGCGGTGCCGGTACGCCGACGTCAACGGCGACCGCTCCCGCACCGAGGTCCC
>NZ_CADEAU010000957.1 GCF_902825405.1 Micromonospora maritima
AAAGGGCCCGACCCCGGTGGTGGGGTCGGGCCCTTGTCGGTGGTGTGGGTCAGCTGGTGCTGTAGCCGCGGGTGGCGATCCAGTCGGCGAGGTTGTCGATGTTCATGCGGTAGGAGGCCGTGTTCGGGTTGGCGCTGTCGGCGATGGTGACGGTGTGGCCGTTGTCGCGGTAGCCGACGACGCTGATGTAGTGGCCGCCTTCGAAGGAGTGGGTGGTGCCGTCGGTGTCGGTGGCGGTGCCGGCGATGTTGGCGACCACGGCGCGGCCGTCGTCGATGGTGCGGACGATGTCGGTGCGCAGGGTGTCGGTCTGCTTGTCGTTGGCCTTGGGGGTGCTGATCTCGACCGACTTGTAGGTCTTGCCGGTTTCCTTGTTCAGGACCGGGGTGATGTCGTTGATGCTGTTGGTGCCGTTCTCGGTGGTGCCCATCTCGCGGGCCATGGCGTCGACGTCGATGTTCTTGCCCAGGACGCTGATGGCGTTGCGGGCGGCGGCGGGGCCGCAGTAGTAGAAGTTGGGCTGGGCTTCGTAGCGCACGTCGAGTTCCCGCTCACCGTGACCCTTACGGTCGGCGACCACGCTGGTGTTGCCGGTGGTGGGGGCGGCGTGGGCGGCGATCGCGGGGCCGGCGATACCACCGGCGGTCGCGGCGATACCAGCAGCGGTCAGAACGGTGGTGCGCAGCAGAGTGGTAGCCATGATGGTTGCCTCCCTGA
>NZ_CADEAU010000958.1 GCF_902825405.1 Micromonospora maritima
GTCCGCACGTGGTGCCGCCGCCGCGCCGCCCCGGTCGTCGCCGGCACCCGAAGGTACCGGCGACGGCCGACGTGCGGCTGCGGCCGCCCGGTCGGATCTGACCCCGCTCAGCGCACGGAGCAGACCGTTCCGTTGAGGCGGAACGCGCCCGGCGGCACGTTCGGCCCGCCGTACGCGCCGACGAACCCGACGCTCGCGCTCCCGCCGTCGGCGGCGAGCCGGCGGTTGTCCGCGGTGGAGGTAACCCGGACGTCCCGCCCGGTCTGGGTCCAGGTGGCGCTCCAGCCGCTGCTCACCTGCTGCCAGCCGGTGGGCCAGGTCCAGGTGAGTGTCCAACCGTCGACGGCGTCCGGACCGGTGTTGACCACCTCGACGGTCGCCACGTACCCGTTGCCCCAGTCGGTGTCGGCACGGAAGCGGACCGCGCAGGCGCTCGCCGCCGGGCTGCCGGTGGCGAAGGTGAGCGGCGGGGACGACCACGACACCCGGCCCGCGGTGTCCCGGGCCAGCACGTTGACCGTGTAGCGGGCGCCCGGTTCGAGGTTGCCGACGGTGAGCGAGGTGCCGGCGGTCTCGCCCAGCTGCTCGCTGACCGCGCCCCGCTGCCGGTACACCTCGTACTTGGCGATCGGCGCCGCGCCCGGCGTCGCCGCCGGCCAGGAGATCGTCGCCGTGCGGTCGGTCACCGCGCCCGCCGTCGGCCGCCCCGGGGC
>NZ_CADEAU010000959.1 GCF_902825405.1 Micromonospora maritima
GCGTGCTCGCCGGGTTCTCGTCGGTGTTGACGGTGACGAAACGCAGCTCGTCGCCGAACTCCTCGGCCAGCTCGGCGAGGTGCTTCGACACCACCCGGCCAGGCGCAGCACCGCCCAGGCGGCCACCGGCGCGACGGCCAGCCAGCACGCCGCCGTCGCCCGTCCTCCGCCCCGCTCGCCGACGCGCGCCGGCGCATTCGTAGTGATCACGACGGTCAGGCTACCGCTAACGCGTCGACTCCGGTGAAGCAATTTCGTGAATGGTCGAGCAGTGCGCCCTCACAATTTCGGCGGGTCGCGGACATGCAATAGGAGCTATTGACCCGTCGCATTTTCCGGTGCTAGGTTCCACCTGGTTGAGAAGTCGCGACTCTCTGTAGTAAGCCCAGTTCAGCAGCGGTGCGCTCCCGACGCGGATACCCGATGATCCGCAATTGTTCGCGCCCGATCGCCCGTGCTCGAAAAACACCGTCCCGCGCGAGAATTCGCGGGCCGGCCGTATCACCACGCTCCACACGAGGGAGATCTGTCATGGCCACATTCTTCAAGCGAAAGGCGACGGTGGTGGCGCTCGCCGCCCTGTCCCTCACCGTGGCGGGCGGAGGCGTCGCGATCGCCGCCCAGCCGGACGCGAAGGTCCCGCAGCCCGCCGTCCACAAGGCCGGGCAGCAGCCGCCGGTGACCGCCGCCGAGCAGCGGGCCGCCCGGG
>NZ_CADEAU010000960.1 GCF_902825405.1 Micromonospora maritima
CCCGGCCCGGCTCTGGCGCGCGCTGGACCGGCGCCGCCCGCCCGGCGTCGACGCCGTGGAGCGGGCCTGGCGCAGCCCGGTACGCGGACCGTGGCTGACCTCGGTGCTGGGCGCCGTGCTGCTGGTCACGCTGCCGCTGGTGATCGTCACCGGGCTGCTCGACTGGATCGCCTACGGCCCCCGCCTCGATCAGGCCTTCCCCCGCGACGTGGGCTGGCTGCACCCGCCGGTGTTCGACTGGCCGACCCGCCCGGTGTGGCTGTTCCGCCTCACCCAGGGGCTGCACGTCACGCTCGGCATCGTGCTGGTGCCGGTGGTGCTGACCAAGCTGTGGTCGGTGGTGCCGAAACTGTTCGCCTGGCCGCCGGCCCGCTCGCTCGCGCAGGTGCTGGAACGGCTGTCGCTGCTGCTGCTGGTCGGCGGCATCCTGTTCCAGAGCGTCACCGGCCTGCTCAACGTGCAGTACGCGTACCTGTTCGGCTTCGACTTCTACACCGCGCACTGGTACGGCGCCTGGATCTTCACGGTCGCGCTCGTGGTGCACGTGGCGATCAAGCTGCCCCGCCTGGTCACCGCGCTGCGCGGGCCGGGCTTCGCGCGTACCCCGGTGGCGCGGACCCGGGCGGAGCCGGCCGATCCGGACGGCCTGGTGGCCCGCCGCCCCGGCCCGGCCACGATGAGCCGCCGGGGCGTGCTG
>NZ_CADEAU010000961.1 GCF_902825405.1 Micromonospora maritima
CGGCGTCGCCGCCGCGCCCGGCGGCCCCGGAGCCCCGCGACGCCTGGGAGACGGTACGCGTGGCCCGGCATCCCGGCCGGCCGACCACGCTCGACTACCTGGAGACCGCGTTCGACGGGTTCGTCGAGCTGCACGGCGACCGGCTCGGCGCGGACTGCCCGGCGATCGTCGGCGGCGTCGCCCGCCTGGACGGGCGGCCGGTGATGGTGATCGGCCACCAGAAGGGACACACCACGGCCGAGCTGGTGGCCCGCAACTTCGGCATGGCCAGCCCGGCCGGGCACCGCAAGGCGTTGCGGCTGGCGCGCCTGGCGGCCCGGCTCCGGTTGCCCGTGGTGACGCTGGTGGACACGCCGGGCGCCGACCCGGGGGTGACCGCCGAGCAGCAGGGGCAGGCGGCGGCGATCGCGGAGAACATCCTCGCGATGAGTGTCCTGCCCACCCCGGTCGTCGCGGTGGTCACCGGCGAGGGCGGCAGCGGTGGCGCGCTGGCGCTCGCGGTCGCCGACCGGGTGCTCATGCTGGAGCACGCCGTCTACTCGGTGATCAGCCCGGAGGGCTGCGCCGCGATCCTCTGGCCGGACAGCTCCGCCGCCCCGCAGGCCGCGCGGGCGTTGCGCCTCACCGGCGCCGACCTGTGCCGGCTCGGCGTGGTCGACGAGCTGGTGCCCGAGCCGTACCCGGCCGCGCACGGCG
>NZ_CADEAU010000962.1 GCF_902825405.1 Micromonospora maritima
GTCGCCGGCCGGGCCGACGTGGGCGTCGCCGCGGTCAACGGCCCGTCGGCGGTGGTGGTCTCCGGGGCCGCCGACGCCCTGGCCGAGATCGAGCGGGCCTGGCGGGAGCGCGGCGTCCGGGTCCGCCGGCTGACCGTCAGCCACGCGTTCCACAGCCCGCTGATGACGCCGATGCTCGACGACTTCCGGGCCGTCGTCGACGGCCTCACCCTCGACGCGCCGCGACTGCCGGTGCTGTCGAACCTGACCGGCCGGATCGCCGAGCCCGACGAGCTGCGCGACCCCGACTACTGGGTGCGGCACGTCCGTGAGGCGGTCCGCTTCGCCGACGGCATCGGCCACCTGCGGGAGCGGCACGTCGGCACGTACCTGGAGGTCGGGCCGGACGGGGTGCTCTCCGGCATGGTGCGGGACTGCCTCGGCGACGACACCGGCCCGGCGGTCGTACCGACCCTGCGCGCCGGACGCACCGAGCCGTCCGCGCTGCTCGGCGCGCTCGCCGAGGCGTACGCCGCCGGGACGCCCGTGGACTGGACGACACTGACCGGCGGCGGCGCGCCGGTCGACCTGCCCACGTACCCGTTCCAGCGCCGCCGCTACTGGCCCGACGCCGCCACCTGGCGCACCGGCGACCTGTCCGGTGCCGGGCTGGCCGCGTCCGGGCACCCGCTGCTCGGCGCGGCGGTGC
>NZ_CADEAU010000963.1 GCF_902825405.1 Micromonospora maritima
CTGCCCCGCGGGCTGCACCCCGGCGCCTGGTGGCTGTGGGCGCTCGGCCTGGCCACCGCCGCCAGCCACACCACCAACCCACTGCTGCTGGGTCTGCTCGTCGCGGTGGCCGCGCTGGTGGTGGTGCGGCGGCGCGGCGACGCGCCGTGGGCGCTGGCGTTCCGCATGTACGTGTGGCTCGGCGCGGTCGTCGTGGCGATGCGGGTGCTGTTCCGGGTGGTGTTCGGCGGCGGCCAGGGCGAGCACGTGCTGGTCCGGCTGCCGGAGATCCCGCTGCCCGCCTGGGCGGCCGGCATCCGGCTGTTCGGGCCGGTGGCCGCGGAACAGGTCCTGGGCGGCTTCGCCGACGGGCTGCGGTTGGCCACCATGCTGATCTGCCTCGGTGCCGCCAACGCGCTGGCCAACCCGAAGCGGTTGCTCAAGGCCGTACCGGGGGCGTTGTACGCGGTGGGCACCGCGGTCGTGGTCGCGCTGTCGGTCGCGCCGCAGCTGGTGGAGAGCGTGCTGCGGGTACGCCGGGCCCGGCGGCTGCGGGGCGCCTCCGGGCGCGGGTTCCGGGCGTTGCGCGGCATCGCGCTGCCGGTGCTGGCCGACGCGCTGGACCGCTCCCTGGCGCTGGCCGCCGCGATGGACTCCCGGGGGAGATCGGAAGAGCACACGTC
>NZ_CADEAU010000964.1 GCF_902825405.1 Micromonospora maritima
GGCGGCGGAGCGGCCACCCAGGCGGCCACGATCTCGCGCAGCCGCGCGCCGGCGGTGGCGCGGACCGACCGCCCGGCCTCCTCGGTGGCCAGCGAGACGTGCCCGGACCAGCCCTGCCACGGGTCGGGCCGGGACTCCACCAGCACGTACGGGTGGTCCACCGGCAGCTTGGGCCGGGGCGGCAGGTCGGCGACGGCGTCCAGACGTACCGTCTCCGGCGCGAAGCCGAGCACGCCCGAGGTCTCGTAGGCGCCGCCGTGCCCCCGGGCGATCGAGTCGCCGTACAGCTCGGCGGTCTCTGCCGGGGTGACCAGCTGGAACCAGTTGACCAGCAGCAGGCTGGCGGTGCGCCGGCCGGAGACCCACTCCATCGCGGCCCGGACGGTGGACATGTTGGCGTCGTGGCCGTTGACCACCAGCAGCCGGGGGAAGCCGGCGGCGACGATGCCCTCGATCACGTCGGCCAGGTAGCCGACGGCGATCTCCGGCCGGATCGCCACCGTGCCGGGCCAGGGCCGGGTCTGCCCGGGGCAGGCCGCGTAGGCCACCGGTGGGAACAGCACGCCGCGCGGACCGGGCCCGGGCGCGGCGCTCTCCCCGGCGAAGCCCTCGGCCAGGACGAGGTCGGCGCCGAGCGGCAGGTGCGGCCCGTGCCACTC
>NZ_CADEAU010000965.1 GCF_902825405.1 Micromonospora maritima
GGTCGTCGCTGCGCCCGCCCGCGCGCGTCCTCGCCGCCGCCTGAGACGCGGGGTCGCCGGGCGCGCCCGCCGTCAGTCGGCGCGGAAGCCGGCGACCTTGTGGGTGCCGTCGCAGAACGGCTTGATCGCGCTCTTGCCGCACCGGCAGAGCGCGATCGTGCCCTGGCGCCGCTCGATCGGTTCCCCGTCCGGGGTCACCAGCGCGACGTCGCCGCGCACCAGCAGCGGTCCGTCCCGGTAAGGGGTGATGGTCGCCGCCGGGGTGCTCTCGTCGTCGGGCATGCGCGGTGCAGTGCCCGTCCCGCTCCGGCCCAAACCCGCTCCGGCGTGCCGTTGCGTCCACGGCGGCGGGGGAGCGGCGCGACGACGTCCCTGGGTGTCGCGGGCGGTGCGGCGTCCCGACGGGCATTGGTCCGCACCGTGGGGAGATGCCCCGTTTAGACCCCAGAGGGACGGGAAGCCGGGCCGCGTGGTGAGCGAACGAGCACAGTCGCAGGCGGCAACCGGAACCGGACTTCCCGGTGACCGGGTGGTGGCCGCGGGCAGCGCGGCCCGGCTCCTGGTGGCCGCCACCGCCCGGGCGCTGCGCGGCGACGACTGCGGCGACCTCGGCCACCCCGGAGCGCTGTCCCGGCTCCCCGGCACTCCGGAGCCGGT
>NZ_CADEAU010000966.1 GCF_902825405.1 Micromonospora maritima
GTCGGCGGCGCCGGTGAGCGGCCGGGGCCAGTAGCGGCGGCGGACGAACGCGTACGTGGGCAGGTCGACCCGGCGGCCGCCGGCCAGGGCCGGTTGCCAGTCGACGGGCACTCCCCGCACGTGCAGCTGCGCGACGGCGAGCAGGAACCGGGCCCGGTCGCCCCGGTCGCGCTGCAACGAGCCGACCACCACGGCCGGGCGGTCGTGTTCCTGGAGCGTCTGCTCGATGCCGGGCGTGAGCACCGGGTGCGGGCTGCACTCGACGTACGTGTCGTGGCCGTCGGCGGCGACCGCCCGGATCGCGTCGGCCAGCTCCACCGGCTGGCGCAGGTTGCGGTACCAGTAGTCGGCGTCCATCTCCGGACCGTCGAGCCAGCACAGGTCGGTGGTGGAGTAGACCGGGACGGCGGCCGGGCCGGGCGTGACACCGGCGACGGCCTCGGCCAGCTCGGCGCGGATCCGTTCCACCTGCGGGGAGTGCGAGGCGTAGTCGATCGGGACGCGGCGCAGCCGCACCCGGTCGGCGGCCAGCTCGGCGGCGAACTCGTCCACCGCGGCGGGCTCGCCGGAGACCACCACGCTGGCGGGTCCGTTCACCGCGGCCACGGCCAGCCGGTCGCCGTAGCGGGCCACCCGCGCGCGGACCGCGTC
>NZ_CADEAU010000967.1 GCF_902825405.1 Micromonospora maritima
GCTCGCCGCCGACCGCGACCACCTGGTGGCCCGCCTGTCCGGCCTGCCGGGGGTACGCGTGGCGGGCCGCCCGGCCAGCGCCTTCGTGCTGGTCCACCGCCCCGGTGCCGCGACCGTGCGGGAGCGGCTGCGGGAACAGGGCTGGGCGGTGCGCCGGGGTGACACGTTCCCCGGGCTCGGCCCGGACTGGCTCCGGATCGCGGTACGCGACCGGGCCACCACCGACGCGTTCATCGAGACGCTGGCACGGATCCTGGAGGCATGATGCTGGAGTCCACCGTCGCGGCGATCCGGCCGCTCGACGAGGCGGCCATGACGACCGCGCGCGAGTTGCAGGGCCGGCTGACCAAGCCCGCCGGCTCGCTCGGCGCCCTGGAACCCCTCTCGGTACGCCTGGCCGGGCTGGCCGGGACCTGCCCGCCGCCGCTGCCCGACCAGGCCGCGGTGGCGATCTTCGCGGGCGACCACGGCGTGCACGCCCAGGGGGTCAGCCCGTGGCCGCAGGAGGTCACCGCCCAGATGATCGGCAACTTCCTGGCCGGCGGCGCGGTGGTCAACGCGTTCGCCCGCCAGGCCGGCGCCTCGGTCACCGTGGTCGACGTCGGCGTGGCCACCCCGCTGTCGGCCACCCCGCCCGACCCGGC
>NZ_CADEAU010000968.1 GCF_902825405.1 Micromonospora maritima
CGACCACCGTCGAGCACCTGCAACGCCGGCCGGAACGGGTCTGCGGACCGGCTGCTGCGTGGGGTACGGCGCTGCTCGGCGCCGCCCTCCCGGATGGTCCGCCCGCGCGGGGTGTAGGCCCGGGCGTCGGAGATGCCCCCGACGCCCGGCTCCCGTGGCTCGGCCCCCCGCGACGAGCCGCGCCGGGAGCCCGTGGCGTCCCGGCGCGGTTCCTCCGACCTCGGTGGCACTGCTCAGCCCCCGTTGCCCTGCGGGCCGGTGACCGACGGCGCACCCTCGGCGGGGTGCGGGACGCCGATCGTCTTCCCGTCCGGCAGCCGGATGTAGGCCGGGTCCTCCGACTCGACCAGGCCCAGCCTGCGGGCGTTGGCGGTCAGGTTGCCGGGGTCCTTCTGCTCGGCGATCTCCTTGTTCAGCTGCTGCTCGTCCACGTCGAGCTTCGCCTGCTGCTGCTGGAGCTTCTCCAGCCGGAAGGCGTTCTCGTTGATCTTGGTGTTGATCGCCAGGATGCCGAGCACCCCGCCGACCACGAGCACCAGGATCAGCCCGACGAACGGCGCCCTCGGCACCCGGATCGGCGGCGGCGGGGCGACCCGCAGCCGCGGCGTCGTCGCGCCGGTGGTCCGGGTGCGCTCGGCCGGCC
>NZ_CADEAU010000969.1 GCF_902825405.1 Micromonospora maritima
GTTCGACACGGCGGTGCGGACCGCGATCCACGCCGGACACAGCACGTTCGTGGAGATCAGCCCGCATCCGGTGCTGGCCATGCCGGTCACCGCGATCCTGGACGACACCGGCACCACCGGCCACGTGCTGTCCACGCTGCGCCGCGGCGACGACGACCCGACCCGGCTGCTGACCAACCTCGCCACCGCCCACACCGTCGGCCTGCCCGTCGACCTCACCCGCGTGCTGCCCGAGACCGACGTCGTCGACCTGCCCACCTACGCGTTCGACCGGGAGCGCTACTGGCCCCGCACCCGCACCGTCGACACCGCCGACGCCCCGACCGGGGCCGACGCCGCGTTCTGGGCCGCCGTCGACAACGAGGACCTCGCCGCCCTGGCCGACCTCACCGCGTCGGACGCCACCGAGTCGCTCGACCGCCTCGGCGCCGCGCTGCCGCTGCTCGCCGACTGGCGACGCCGGCAACGCGACAGGTCGACGCTCGACGACCTGCGCTACCGGGCCGTCTGGCAGCCGTACGCCGGGGTTCCGGTCGCGTTCCTCACCGGCGCCTGGTGGGTGGTGGCCGACCCGGCCGGCGCCGCCGAGGCGGAGACGGCCGTGGCCGAACTGACCCGGCGCGGCGCGGACGCCCGCCTGGTC
>NZ_CADEAU010000970.1 GCF_902825405.1 Micromonospora maritima
GGGCAGGCCGGCGCCGGTGACCGCGGAGACCGCCACCGCCTCCACCGCGCCCAGCGACGTCGCGGCGATCTCCGCGCGGGCGCGGGTCAGCGCCGGGCCCGGGTCGGCCAGGTCCGCGCGGGTCACCACCAGCAGCCCGTACGCGACTCCGAGCGCGTCCAGCGCGGCCAGGTGTTCGGCCGACTGCGGCATCCAGCCCTCGTCGGCGCCCACCACGATCATCGCGGCCGGGACCGGACCGACGCCGGCCAGCATGTTCGGCACGAACCGTTCGTGCCCGGGCACGTCGACGAACGCCAGGGTGCCGCCGGAGGGCAGCGTGGTCCAGGCGAAGCCGAGGTCGATGGTCATGCCCCGGCGGCGTTCCTCCGCCCACCGGTCCGGCTCCATCCCGGTCAACGCCCGGACCAGGGTGGACTTGCCGTGGTCGACGTGCCCGGCGGTGGCCACGACCCACACTCGCTCAGCCCTCCACGCGCAGGATCGCCGCGCGGAGGCGGTCGTCGTCGGCCTCCGGCACGGCCCGCAGGTCCAGCAGCAGCCGCCCGTGCAGCACCCGGCCCAGCACCGCCGGGTCCCCGGCACGCAGCGGCGCGGCGTACCGCTCGGGCAGGCTCAGCGCCCACGAGTCCAGCTCGAC
>NZ_CADEAU010000971.1 GCF_902825405.1 Micromonospora maritima
CCCGGCCGGCGCCGGAGACCCCGAGGGGTACGACGACCTCGACGCGCTCGCCGAGGAGCTCGACGATCCCGGCGCGGCCGTCGGCGCCGGCGCGGTGGTGCCCGACGCCGCCGATCCCGGCGCCGGGATGACCCACGCCTGGATCTTCACCGGGCCGCCCGGGTCCGGCCGGTCGGTGGCCGCGCGTGCCTTCGCCGCCGCCCTCCAGTGCGTCCACGGCACCGGGTGCGGGCGCTGCCCGGGCTGCCACACCACCCTGGCCGGTACGCACGCCGACGTCCGGCTCGTGGTGCCCGAGGGGCTCTCCATCGGGGTCGGCGAGATGCGCGCGCTGGTGCTGCGGGCGGCGAGTTCGCCGTCCGGCGGCCGGTGGCAGGTCGTGATCATCGAGGATGCCGACCGGCTCACCGAGGCCGCCGGCAACGCGCTGCTCAAGGCGGTCGAGGAGCCGCCACCGCGTACCGTCTTCCTGCTCTGCGCCCCCTCGACCCACCCGGACGACGTCTCCGTGACCATCCGGTCCCGGTGCCGGGTCGTGCCGCTGCGCCAGCCGCCGGCCGGCGCGGTGGCCGAGGTGCTGGTCCGCCGGGACGGCATCGCGCCGGACGTGATCAACCGGATCATCCGTACCGCCCGG
>NZ_CADEAU010000972.1 GCF_902825405.1 Micromonospora maritima
CTTTGTGCGCCTGACGGTGCCCACACCCGTCCCCCGGGTGTGTCGACCCCCGAATGGAGCCCCCCTGATGAACACGATTCTGCGTAAGAGCGTCCTGGGTGTTGCTGGTCTGGCCTTCACCGGTGGCGTGTTCGCCGGTCCGGTCGCCGCCCACGCCGACACCCCCGCGCACGCCGGTAAGCCGGTGGCGGCTGTCGCGAGTGTGCAGGGTGAGCAGTCGACCATCACCCTGAACGACGAGCAGCTGGCGAACGCGAAGGCGATCATCGCCGCGACGAAGAAGGCCGGTCTGCCGGAGCGGGCCGCGGTGATCTCGATCGCCACCGCGCTGCAGGAGTCGAAGCTGGAGAACCTGGGCCACCTCGGCGACCGCAACGACCACGACTCGCTGGGCCTGTTCCAGCAGCGCCCCTCCTCGGGTTGGGGTACGCCGGAGCAGATCACCGACCCTGAGTACTCGACCCTGGCGTTCCTCAAGGGCCTGAAGCAGGTCGACGGCTGGGACACCATGCCGCTGACCGAGGCCGCGCAGACCGTGCAGGTCTCCGCCTACCCCGACGCCTACGCCCAGTGGGAGAAGCAGGCCACCGACATCGTGGCCCAGCACTGGACCAAGTAA
>NZ_CADEAU010000973.1 GCF_902825405.1 Micromonospora maritima
CCGGGAGGCGGACGGCTACCGGGCGGGGTGCGCCTGCGTCTACGCCGCCGTGGTCCGGGGCGGACCGGACGCGCTGCGCACGCTCGCCGGACGTCCCGGCGTACGCGGGGTGGACCCGGCGCCGGAGGTCACCCGGCTGGACCGGGCCGTCTTCACGCCGCCGCTGCCGGAGCAGCGCGACGTGGCTCGGCCGCCGGCCGACACGGCCTTGGCGTCGGGCGACGGTATGGGTGATTCGTCGGAAGCCGCACCGACGGTGAGCGGACCCTCACCCGGCGCCCGCCCGGCCGCCACCGGGTCCGGGCCGCCCAATCCCGCTCCCACCTCCTGAGACACCCCACCCGGCAACGGCGCGACGGGTGACACGGTGAGGAGGGCCACCGGCCGATGTGCGGAGCGGGGAGTGGTCCGAATAGGGTTTCGTTCGTAGCCTGTCAGGCGGAGATCGATGGGCTGGGGGAGGGCGAATCCTTGGACGGCAGCGAGACCGGCTGGGGTCGGCAGGGTGAGCCGGCACCGCGGTGGCGGGCGCTGCTCGACCGGGCCCGGCTCGGCGGTCGCGGCGCGGAGCACACCGACGCCGACCGGCGCGCCGAGGAGAACCCGGCACCTCCGCCCG
>NZ_CADEAU010000974.1 GCF_902825405.1 Micromonospora maritima
GAGCGCCTGACGGCTGCTCGCGCGTCCACCCCCGGCGCGTCGACCCCCGAACGGAGCCCTCCTGATGAACACGATCCTGCGTAAGAGCATCCTCGGTATCGCCGGTCTGACCGTCGCCGGTGGCCTCGCCGCCGGCCCCCTCCACCACCAGGACGGCACCCCCGCCCCGCGCGAGAGCGCGGTGGCCGTGCAGAGCCGGCTCGACACCGCCGCGCTGATCCCGCACGGCGTGCAGGGCGCCCAGTCCCACATCGACCTCACCGACGAGCAGACCGCCAACGCCCAGGCGATCATCGCCGCCACCAAGAAGGCCGGCATGGACGAACGCGCCGCCGTCGTGTCCATCGCCACCGCCCTGCAGGAGTCGAAGCTGGAGAACCTCGGCCACCTCGGCGACCGCAACGACCACGACTCCCAGGGCCTGTTCCAGCAGCGCCCCTCCTCCGGCTGGGGCACCGTCGAGCAGATCACCGACCCCGAGTACGCCACCACCGCGTTCCTGAAGGGTCTGAAGCAGGTCGACGGCTGGCGGGACATGCCGCTGACCGAGGCCGCCCAGACCGTCCAGGTCTCCGCCTACCCCGACCACTACGCCCAGTGGGAGCAGCAGGCCGCCGAC
>NZ_CADEAU010000975.1 GCF_902825405.1 Micromonospora maritima
GGCCGTCGCGGTGAGCGCGCGGCCGACCGCGCCGCGCCCGCCGTCGGGGCCGGCCACCAGCAGCGACAGGTACGCGGGCAGCATCGCGAAGCCGCACGGGTTGACCGCGCCGAGCATGCCGGCGGTCAGCGCGAGCAGCAGCGCGCCGGTCATCCCCGGGCCAGCGTCTCGACCTGCCGGGTGAGCGACTCGCCGTCGAGGAAGCCCTGGTGGACCACCGTGCCGTCCCGGTCGAGGACGACGAACGTGCTCTGCTCGACCACCTTGAAGCGGCGCCACACCGCGCCGGCGCGGTCGTCGAGCTGCGTGGTGCCGGCCAGGTCGAACTCGGTGACGAACTCCTTCATCGCCTTCTGCTGGCCGAGCCCGGCGACGCCGACGATCGGCACGGTGTCCCGGTAGGTCGGGGCGATCTCGGCGACGGTCCAGGCCTGGCTGGCGCAGGTGGCGCACCAGGGGGCCCAGAACCAGAGCACGACCGGCCGTCCGGCCAGGGCGGCGGCGGAGAACGTCGTACCGTCGAGGGTCTTCGCGTCGAACGACAGCGTCTTCGGCACCCGGGCCGGCGCGGCGGGCGGCGGGGCGGTCGACGGGCCGGCCGGCGTGCCCG
>NZ_CADEAU010000976.1 GCF_902825405.1 Micromonospora maritima
ATCGGCGGTACGCCACCGGCGGCCCGCAGCGCCGGCAGGTCGAGCACGGCCGGCACGAGCGCGGCGTCGTCGGCGGTGACGGCGGCGTCGAAGAGCGCGACGCCGACCGGGGCGGTGATCAGACCGAGCCCGGCGCCCGTCACCCGGTTCCGGTCGACCGCGCGCAGACCGGCCGCCATCCCGTCGGTGTCCCACATGCCCCACGCGAGCGCGTGCCCGGGCAGGCCGAGGGCGCGGCGGTGGGTGGCGAGGGCGTCGAGGAAGGCGTTCGCGGCCGCGTACGCGCCCTGTCCGGGGGAACCGAGCACGCCGGCGATCGACGAGTAGGTGACGAACAGGTCGAGGTCGAGGCCGGCGGTGGCCTCGTGCAGATGCCACGCCGCGTCGGCCTTGGGGGCGAGGACCCGGGCCAGCTGGTCGGCGTCGGTGCCGGTGACGACGGCGTCGTCGAGCACGCCGGCGGTGTGCACCACCCCGGCGAGCCGGTCGCCGTCGGTGAGCCCGGCGATCAGGTCGCGGACGGCGTCGGGGTCGGTGAGGTCGACGGCGAGGACTTGGACCCGGGCGCCGAGCGCGGTCAGGTCGCCGGCCAGCTCGGCC
>NZ_CADEAU010000977.1 GCF_902825405.1 Micromonospora maritima
CGGCCCGGTCGGCGTGGCCGGTGAGCGCGTCGGCCACCTCGGTCTCGCCGGCGGCGACGGCCAGCATGCCCCCGCCGGCCGGCAGCGCCTGCATGAGCCGGCCGCGCTGGCCGACGAGCGTGCACGCGTCGGCCAGGGTGAACACCCCGGCGACGTACGCGGCGGTGATCTCGCCGACCGAGTGCCCGGCGACCAGGTCGGGACGCACCCCCCAGTCGGTGAGCTGCCGGTGCAGCGCCACCTCGACGGCGAAGAGCCCGGCCTGGGTGAAGGCGGTCTGGTCCAGCAGCGCGGCCTCGGCGCTGCCCTCGGGCGCGAACAGCACGCTCTTGAGCGGCCGGGGCAGGTGCGCGTCGAGGTGCTGGCAGGCCTCGTCGAGCGTCTCGGCGAAGGCGGGCAGCGCCTGGTAGAGCGCCCGGCCCATGCCGGCGTGCTGGGCGCCCTGCCCGGAGAAGAGCACCGCGAGCGTGCCGCCGGACGCGGCGACGTCCCGGTGCACGGCGGGGTGGCTCTCCCCGGCGGCCAGGGCGCGCAACGCGGCCAGTCGGGTGTCCGGGTCGGCGGCCAGCAGCACCGCG
>NZ_CADEAU010000978.1 GCF_902825405.1 Micromonospora maritima
CGGGCGGCGGGGCGGGCGGTCCGGCTGGCCGGGCGGCTCGGCGGGCGGGCCGCCGGCATCCGGTTGCTCGGTTACCTCGGCTGGTGGCTGGTCCGCGTCGGCATCGGGCTGGGCGTGCCGTACGGGCTCGGGCTGCTGGGCCTGTTCGACGTGTCGGCGTGGGCGCTCCCGCTGGCCGTGGCCGCCCAGGTCGCGGTGAACGCGCTCGCCTACCCGGCGCTGGCCTGCCTGGACGCCGTGCTGCACCTGGAGACCCGGATGCGCACGGAAGGGCTCGACATCCGGCTGTCCCGGGCGCCGGCCGGCGTACCCGAGCCTGCGCTGCTGGCGGCCGGCCGGTGAGCCGGTGGTGGACCGAGACGGTCGCCGCGCTCGGTGACGTCGTCACCCTGCCGCTGGTCGCCCTGATCCTGCTGACCGGCGCGCTCGTGGCGGCGCTGGCCTGGTACTACTTCCCGACCTGGGTGCCGCGCCGGCTGCCCCGGCCGACCCTGCCCCGGCTCCGCCTGCCCCGGTTGCGCCGGTTCCGGTTCCGGCTGCCCCGGCTGCGTCGGCCCCGCCCG
>NZ_CADEAU010000979.1 GCF_902825405.1 Micromonospora maritima
CTGGACCGGGCCGAGGCGGAGCTGTCCACGGCCGACACCGCCGAGCGGGACGGCGCCGCGACGCTGGACCGGATCGAGACCGAGCTGGCCGAGCTGGAGCGTCGCCGTGCGGTGGTCGAGCAGGAGCTGAGCCGGGCCCGACTGGCCCGCCGGGGCGCCGAGCGGGCGGTCACCGCGGCCCGGCGTCGCGCCGGTGAGGTGGAGGCCGTCTTGGAAGCGCTCGACGCCGAAGAGGGGGATGCCGATTCCGGTGATCACGAGGCAGACTGAGCGTGATGAGCGGCCACGGTGGACGGACGGCGGGGGGTCACCGATGACCCCGGAACAGGTCGCGGCCGCGTGCAAACCGCTGGCGCTGGAGCTCGGGGAGGCATTCTCCCGCTGCCCGTCCACGCTGCGTCGGGCCCGGCTGCTCGGCATCTCCGGGTGGGCCTTCTACATCACCGGGCGGGCCGGCGCGCTCGGCGACGTCCGCGCCGAGACGGTGGCCGCCGCGCTCGGCTTCATCGCCCCCGAGGCGGTCGCCGACGGCTGGGTGTACGCGCTGGTCAGGCCCATCGCCC
>NZ_CADEAU010000980.1 GCF_902825405.1 Micromonospora maritima
CGGGTCGGGCGGCGCGCCGCCGAGGCGGCCCAGCTCGCTGTCCGGCCGGTACGTGCTGAACACCGCGTCGGCCCGGCGCAGTTCGGCGAAGACCCGGTCCACCCGCCGCACCACCGCCTCGGTGCGCACCCGGGGGCCGCGCAGGTGCACGCTGACCGGCAGCCCCATCACCTGCTCCACCCAGGCCCGCCGGTCCGCCCCGGTCACCGCGGTCACCGCAGGTGCGCCGCGTCGATGGCGGACTGGAGCGACTCCCGGTAGCCGTCGCTGGTGACGGTGGCCCCGGAGACGGTGTCGATCCGCGCGCTCTGCGCCGCCAGGGCCTCCTGCCGCAGGATCGGCACCGCGTAGTCGTTGATCTCCTGGTCCCGGTGGTTGCCGTCGGGCACCTGGACGGCGACCACGTCGGTGATCTTCCCGCCGGAGACGGTGATCCGTACCTGAACCGGCCCCCACCGGGTCTGCGCCACCGACCCGGTGGCCGTGCCGCTGCTGCCGTCGGTCGTGCCGCTGCCGCCGGTCGCGGCGCCGTCGGGCGGGGCCGACCCGGTGGCGCCGCC
>NZ_CADEAU010000981.1 GCF_902825405.1 Micromonospora maritima
AGCGCGAGCGCGCCGCCGGCCCACCGTCCGGTCCGCGCCACCTGCCCTCCCGAGGTCGTGGGTCGCCGGGCGGCCGGAGCTGGATGGCCGGCCGCCCGCGTACCCCCAGGGTGGGGGCGGTCCGGGTGAGCCGGGTTCGCCCCGAAGGGGTGAACCGGCCCGGTCCGGGTAACCGCTCCCCGCGCCGACGGGGGAGGGGACGCATGCCGGAGGAGGCCGACCAGGTCCGGTTCGCCACCGCGCCGACCGATGCCACGACGGAGGTCTTCGGTACGTCGGAACCGTTCGTCACCGGCGCCACCGCGCCGCTGCTGACGTCCCGGTTGACGCCACCCGTGCCGCCCGAACCGGTGGTGCTGCGCCCACGGCTGGTGGACCGCCTGGACCGGGGCGCGGGCGGGCCGGTCACGCTGGTCCTCGCCCCGGCCGGCTGGGGCAAGACGACAGTGCTGTCCGCCTGGGCGCGCGCCGAGCGGGACGGCCCGGTGCCGGCGTGGGTGACCGTGGCGGAGGGCGACACCACCGGCCGGCTGTGGGCCTACCTGGCCG
>NZ_CADEAU010000982.1 GCF_902825405.1 Micromonospora maritima
GCCGGCGTCGGCGCGGGGGCCGGGACGGCGGCGGGAACGGCCGGCACGACGGGCGCGGCCGGGGTGGGCGCCACGACGGAGGCCCAGGCGTTCACCTTGTCGGTGTCCACCCGCAGGCCGTCGGCGGCGAGGAACTGCTTGCGGTCGAGCGGGGAGATCAGCGCGGTGATCTGCTCCGGGCTGAGCCGGCCCTGCAGGGCGGCGGCCATGAACTGCTCGACGAGCGCGGCGCCGGACTCCGCCAAGGCGGCGGCGCGACCCTCGGTGCGAGCGGCCTCGATGGCGCGCTCGTGGTCGGTCATGGCGGCCTGGCGGAGACGCTCCGCCTCGGCGGCCTGCTGCTTCAGCTGCTCGTAGTCCGACATGGACTGCGCCCGCGCCTCGTGCTTGCGGGCGTGGTACCGCCAGTAGGCGGCCTGCTGCGCGTCGGTCATCACCGCCAGCGGCGTGTTCTCCGGGAAGCCGTGCTCGCCGTTGCCCGTGGCGGGCGTCGGGGTGGGCGCGGGGGCCGGAGGGGTCGCCGGGGTCGGCGGGCCGGGCACGGGCG
>NZ_CADEAU010000983.1 GCF_902825405.1 Micromonospora maritima
GGAGCCCGCGTTCGCCCTGCCCGTGCCGGCCGGCCGGCGGGCCTGGAGCTACCGGGGTTGACCGGTCAGCCGACCGCCCACTGCTGCTCGGGGGCGCCGCCGCACGGCGCCTGCTCCAGCTCCCGGCCGGGTTCGGTGCCCGCGTCGTCGACCTGGGCGCACTTGCCGCTGTGCACGGCGACGAGCAGCACCGGCCCGGCGCCGGTCGGGTTGAACCGCCACTGCTGGTTGGCCTGCCCGTTGCAGGACCACTGCTGGATGTCGGCGCCGTCGTCGGTGCTGGCCTCGTTGACGTCGAGGCACTTGCCGCTCGTCGCGTTGACCAGCAGGTAGGTGTCGGCGGCGACCGGGGTCACCACCCACTGCTGCTCCGGGCCGCCGGTGCAGTCGGCCAGCGCGGCCTGCGCGCCCTCCGGGTCGTCGCCGGTCACGCCCAGGCAGCGCCCGGACGGCACGCCCCGGATCACCTTGGGGGTGGCCACCGGCGGGGCCGGGGTGGTCGGCGCGACGCTCGACGGCGTCGGGCTGGGCG
>NZ_CADEAU010000984.1 GCF_902825405.1 Micromonospora maritima
ACACGGTGGCCGGCCGGGCGGCCGGCACCGTGGCCACCGCGGAGCAGGCGGCGGGCACCGCGGTCGAGCTGCTGGCGGCGTACGAGTCGACGCTGCGCCGCGCGGCCCCGATGGCGGCCCGCTTCGTGGAGCAGCTCAGCCCGGAGGAGGTGACCGCCGCGATCCGGCTGGTCGACGAGCTGCCGAAGCTCAAGGAGCACCTCACCTCGGACGTGCTGCCGATCCTGGCCACGCTCGACCGGGTCGGCCCGGACCTGCACGACCTGCTCGACGTCACCCGGGACCTGAAGCTCGCGGTGGCCGGCATCCCGGGGCTCGGCATACTGCGCCGGCGCGGCGAGCGCGCCGAAGGAGCGTAAGGAAGGGCCCCCTCTTAACGCCTCCGGTAGTGGAAGGGGCCCTTGTTAACGCCGGGCGTACAGCGCGTCGATTTCCGCGCGGTGCGGCAGCGCGACCGACGCGCCGAGCCGGCGTACGCAGGCCGCCCCGGCCGCGGCGGCCCACCGCACGGCCTCGACCAGG
>NZ_CADEAU010000985.1 GCF_902825405.1 Micromonospora maritima
CCCGGTCAACGCCGGCACGAAGAACATCGACATCACGAACGCGGACAGCACGATCCCGATCGCCACCGCGAACCCCATCTGCTGGAGGAACGAGATCGGCGCGAGCATCAGCACCCCGAACGTGCCGGCCAGGATCAGCCCGGCCGCGGCGACCGTCGGGCCGGCGTGTTCCACGCCGATCGCGGCGGCCTGGTGGGGTTCGTGGCCCTCCCGGGCCTCCTCGCGTAGTCGGGCGATCATCAGGATGTTGTAGTCGGTGCCGATCGCCACCACGAACAGGTACAGGATGATCGGCAACTGGAACGTGACGCCCGGGTTGCCCTGGAGGCCCTGGAACACGTAGACGGTCGCGCCCAGCGTGGCGGCGAAGTTGAGCAGCACCGCGATCACCAGGTAGATCGGCGCGACGAGACTGCGCAGCAGCAACGCGAGGATCAGTGCGATCAGGCCGGCGGCCACCGGCAGGATCACCGAGAGGTCGCGGTTGTTCGCCGAGTTGATGTCGGCGAAGATCGCGGTCGG
>NZ_CADEAU010000986.1 GCF_902825405.1 Micromonospora maritima
GAGGACGTGAAGTTCGTCGACGTACGTTTCTGTGACCTGCCCGGCGTGATGCAGCACTTCAACCTGCCGGTCGAGTCCTTCGACGACAGCGTCTTCACCGACGGCCTCGCGTTCGACGGCTCGTCGATCCGCGGCTTCCAGGCCATCCACGAGTCGGACATGCTCCTGCTCCCGGACGTGGCCACCGCCTTCGTCGACCCGTTCCGGGCGCAGAAGACGGTCGCGATCAACTTCTTCATCCACGACCCGTTCACCCGCGAGGCCTACTCCCGCGACCCGCGCAACGTCGCGAAGAAGGCCGAGGCCTACCTCGCCGCCAGCGGCATCGCGGACACCGCCTACTTCGGCGCCGAGGCGGAGTTCTACATCTTCGACTCGATCCGCCACGAGACCTCCGCGCACCAGTCGTTCTACTACATCGACTCGATCGAGGGCGCCTGGAACACCGGCCGGGTCGAGGAGGGCGGCAACCGCGGCTACAAGACCGCCTACAAGGGCGGCTACTTCCCCGTGCC
>NZ_CADEAU010000987.1 GCF_902825405.1 Micromonospora maritima
TCCTGGTGCCAAGGCATCCACCGTTCGCCCTTGACAACTTGACCACAAAGATGCTCGCGTCCACTGTGCAATTCTCAACAAACAACCAACCCACAACCCGAACTGCTCCCCACCAGCCCGACGTCACCGCCGGCGGTATGAGAAGCCAGGCCATGCCTGGCGCCACCCAAGAACCAACGCCTCGGGTATCGGCTCTGAAAGACAACCACACAGGTTGTTCCTTCAGGACCCAACAGGGTGCTTACATCAGTCACCAGCCGCACCACGGACTCGTTCCCACCACCCCGAAAGGCAGCTGTACTAGAGGATCCGCAGCCGTTGCCGGCACCCGACTTGCCAGTGTCTCCGCCATCTGAGCACCCCGACCCGACATTCGCAGGTCGCGGGCTCCATACCACCTTTCGGTGGATGGTGCTCCTTAGAAAGGAGGTGATCCAGCCGCACCTTCCGGTACGGCTACCTTGTTACGACTTCGTCCCAATCGCCAGCCCCACCTTCGACGGCTCCCT